>NZ_JADRHM010000017.1 GCF_018205345.1 Fusobacterium sp. DD2 | reverse complement strand
TCATGATAGATTTACAGATGACGTAGAAATCTGTGTAGAAAAATAGTTAATATAGCTTGGTGAGAAAAGCTACAGGGGTACACCTAGACACATTCCGAACCTAGAAGTTAAGCCTGTAAACGCTGAAAGTACTTGGTTGGAGACGACCTGGGAGGATAGGAACTTGCCAAGCTTTTTTATTTTTTGTATAATAATGTAGAAAACATAAACTGTCTATGGAGGAAAGATGAAAAAAAATATTGCTGAAAACTTATATGCACAAAGAAATAGAATAGATAGAGAGACCAAGGAAATCAATGAAGCAATAAGCTACAAAAGGAGACGAATAGCTTTAATAGCAGTAGCAGCAATTTTTGTTGGAGTAAGTATTATAAATATGGCAAGTGCCAGTTTTGATTCTATCTCTACAAAAGGATATGGAATTCTTTTATCACATGTGAAATTTATGGGGATTGCAATAGTAGCTGGACTAGTTTTTTATTCAAGATTTAATTATAAGTTTTTTAATAAAAATAAAGTGTGTTTTGTAATGTTACTTTTTTCTTTAGGTGCTTTTGCATTTCTTTATTTTGGACATAGATTTCTTCCAACATATGTTCCAAGAATAAATGGTGCAATTGGTTGGATTAAAGTTAAGAATTTTACAGTACAGCCAGCTGAAATTTTAAAAATTCCTTACATTATGATACTTGCACATCTTTTTGAAAAGTGTGAAGAGAAAAAAATGAAAGGAATGGGGACTTTTTTTACCATTATTCCAATAGTTATACTTTATATAATTGGATTATATGCACAGCAAGATCTTGGAACAGCTTTGCACTATTTGGCGATATTTGCATTTATGTTATTTATGAGTAACTTTAGCTTGAAATGGATTACTGGAATTGCATCTATAGGTTTAATATTTGTAAGTGGTATATTTTATTATATTTTTTCAAAAGATGAAATAAACTCTACAGATTATAAAATAAAGAGAATTGCAAGTTTTCTTGACGGATTGATAAAAAATGAATATGACAATTCTTTTGGATATCAGGTAGGTCAATCACTAAATGCATTTGGTAATGGTGGATTAATAGGAAAAGGATATGCTAATGGAGTGCAGAAATATAATTATCTTCCAGAGATAAGAACTGACTTTGTAATGGCATGCTTTGGAGAGGAATTTGGATTTTTAGGAATGGTATCTCTATTAATATTCGTTTTCTTAGCATTTAGCATAATAAAGAATATTGCAATGAATGCAAAGGATTATTTTGGAAAATTCCTTGCTATAGGGATTGCAGGATATCTTATTATACAAGTATTAATAAATGTATGTGTTGCAATAGGAATGCTTCCTGTATTTGGTATTCCAATGCCATTATTTAGCTATGGTGGTTCATCACTTGTTACAGTAATGGTTGCATTGGGAATAGTTTTGAATATAAATGAAAGAAATAGGTGAGATGATGGGTGCTGTATGGGGAAATAACATAAAATTGTCAATATTTGGAGAATCACATGGAAAAGGGATTGGAATAAATATTGATGGGATAGAACCTGGTTTTAAAATAGATTTTGAAGAGATAAAATATTATATGAATAAAAGAAGACCAGGGACAAGTAACATAACTACTGCCAGAAAAGAAAAAGATGAAGCACAAATATTAAGTGGAATATTTGAAGGAATTACCACAGGAGCACCAATCTGTGTTTTTATTCCCAACGAGGATAAGAAATCAAAAGACTATTCAATTTTAAAAGAGGTAATGAGACCTGGACATAGTGATTATCCTGCATATGTAAAATATCATGGATATAATGATGTGCGTGGTGGAGGTCATTTTTCTGGAAGACTAACTGCACCATTAGTTTATGCTGGAAGTATTGCAAGAGAGATATTGAAAGAAAAGGGTATCAATATATACTCACATATAAAAAGTATAAAAAATATTGAAGATATAAGATTTGAAAAGGCTGATATAGATTTAATAAGGGAAAGTCAGAAAAAAGAGTTTCAGGTACTAGACGACAGTGCTGAAAAAGATATGCGTGAAGAGATATTAAAAGCAAAAAAAATGGGAAATTCAGTAGGAGGAACTATTGAATGTATGGCTACTGGGGTACCAGCAGGAATAGGGAATCCTTTTTTTGATTCTTTAGAAAGTACAATTTCACATCTTATGTTTTCTATTCCAGCTGTAAAAGGGATAGAATTTGGAAAAGGTTTTGATATAACAAGAATGTACGGCAGTGAAGCAAATGATGAGTATTTTTACTGCAATGATAAAGTTGAAGCAAAGAGCAATAACAATGGTGGAATATTAGGTGGAATATCAAATGGAATGCCACTCAATATAACTGTTGGGATAAAACCTACTCCCTCTATCGGAATCAAACAGCATAGTATAAATGTTAGCAAAAAAGAAAATTGTGAATTACAAATTGAGGGAAGGCATGATCCATGTATTGTACCAAGAGCTGTTGTAGTAGTGGAATCTGTTATGGCATTAGCTATTTTGGATCAACTAAAAGGAGCTGGATTAAATGGTTAAACTGGGTTTAGTAGGAGAAAAATTAGGTCATTCATTCTCTCCTGAAATTCATAAATTTATATTGGAAAAGATTGGGGTAAAAGGGGAATACAGCCTAATTGAAATACCTAAAGATAAATCTAAAGATATCCTTGAGATAGTTAGAGAAAAAGGAGTAACAGGTTTTAATATAACTGTGCCATATAAAGAGGTTCTATTTGACAAGTTAGATTGGATATCTGATGAAGCAAAGGAGATAGGAGCAATAAACACTGTACTTCTTAAAGAGGATAAAAGCTATGGTTATAACACTGATTATTATGGTGTTATTAAGATGCTAAATGAAAAAAATATAGATGTTACAGGGAAAAAGTGTTATATACTTGGTACTGGTGGAGGAGCAAAATCTATAATTGTAGCTTTAAAAAAACTAGGTGCAGATGAGATAAATCTGGTAAGCCGTAATTCAGAAGAGAAAAAGCCAAAACTTTTAGAAAGATTTCCATATATCAGGGTGATAGATTATAATGAAATAGATAGAGGAGATCTTATAATAAATGCTACTCCATTAGGAATGTATCCAAATATAGAGAAAACACCAGTTGGTAAAGAAATTTTAAAAAAGTTTAAATATGCTGCAGATATAATATATAATCCTGAAGAAACTCTTTTTTTAAAAAATGCAAGGGAATGTGGATTAGTAACTGTAAATGGTCTTTCGATGCTGGTAGAGCAGGGAATAAAAGCTGAAGAGATATGGCAGAATAGAAAATTTGATTCTTTATTATATAGAGATTTATTGAAATACTTAGGGGGAAAAATATGAAAATAATGGTAATAAATGGTCCAAACATTAATTTTTTAGGTATAAGAGAAAAGAATGTATATGGCACAGGAACTTATGAAGAGCTATGCAGATATATTCAAGGGTACTGTGAAAGAAATAGAATTGAAGTGGAAATACTGCAGAGTAATATAGAGGGTGAGTTGATTAACTTTATTCAAAGAGCCTATTTGGAAAAATTTGATGGGATAGTTATAAATCCAGGTGCGTATACTCATACTTCAGTTGCTTTATTAGATGCTATTAAAAGCATAGATATTCCAGTTGTAGAAGTTCATCTTTCAAATATTTATGCTAGAGAAGATTTCAGGCACAAATCAATAACTGCTCCAGGATGTAAGGGACAAATTAACGGATTTGGAACATTTGGTTACATTTTAGGGATAGAAGGACTTAAAAAAAGCTAAAATCGAAAAAGTAATGGACAAAATTCGAGATATGTGATAACCTTTAGATATAAAAATAAATACTCTCATATATACCTGTAATATGGTCAGGAGTTTCTACGGCTAACCTTAAATTAGCTGCTATGGGAAAAGTGATGTAGTTTTTAGTAACATGGAACTATATTCCTTTTGGTATATGTGAATGAGTACTAAAAGGAGTTTGAAATGTTATTTAGATTAAAACATGGAACATCAGTAATTAAATTAAAAAATTTATATAACATAATAATAATAAATGAAGGTCTAAGTGTGTGCTGATGTCAGCATAAGTGTGCACTTAGACTTTTTGTTTAAATAAAATTTGGGAGGTTCAAAGTGAAAACAGATATTCAAATAGCACAGGAAGCTAAAATGGTCAAAATAGTAGAAATTGCTAAGAGACTAGGACTTTCAGAAGATGATATTGATACTTACGGTAAGTATAAGGCAAAAGTTGATCTGAATGTTTTAAAAAGATTAGAACATAAAAAAGATGGGAAACTTGTACTTGTAACAGCTATTACACCGACACCAGCAGGAGAAGGAAAATCTACTGTAACAGTAGGATTAACTCAAGCTATGAACAGGATGGGAAAATCATCAATGGCAGCATTGAGAGAGCCTTCACTAGGACCTGTATTTGGAATCAAAGGAGGAGCAACAGGAGGAGGTTATGCACAGGTAATTCCTATGGAAGATATAAATCTTCACTTTACTGGGGATTTACATGCAATAGGTGCCGCACACAATCTTATTGCAGCTTGCATTGATAACCATCTCAATTCAGGAAATGCTCTAAACATTGATGTTACTAAAATAAGTTGGAAAAGAGCAGTAGATATGAATGACAGAGCTTTAAGACAAGTAGTAGTTGGACTTGGTGGAAAGGCAAATGGAATTCCTAGAGAAAGCTCATTTCAAATAACAGTTGCATCTGAAATTATGGCAGCTTTATGTCTTGCTAACTCTTTAATGGATCTTAAAGATAAAATAAAGAATATGATATTTGCATATTCAAGAGATGGAAAAGCATTAAAAGTTGGAGATTTACATATTGAAGGAGCTGTAACAGCACTACTTAAAGAAGCAATAAGACCAAACCTTGTGCAAACACTTGAAAATACACCAGTACTTATTCACGGTGGACCATTTGCTAATATTGCACATGGATGTAACTCAATTTTAGCTACAAAGATGGCAATGAAACTATCAGATTATACAATTACAGAAGCAGGATTTGCTGCTGATCTTGGAGCAGAAAAGTTCCTTGATATCAAATGCAGAAAAGGAAATTTAAAACCAAACTGTATTGTAGTAGTAGCAACTATAAGAGCTTTAAAACATCACGGTGGAGCAATAGAATTGAAAGAAGAAAATCTAGATGCACTTGAAAAAGGAATTGAAAATCTAGATAAACATATTGAAAATATGCAAAAATATAATGTTCCAGTAGTAGTTGCAATTAATAAATTCATAACTGATACTGATAAAGAGATAGAATTTATTGAAAGACATTGTAAGGAGTTAAATGTACCAGTTGCACTATGTGAAGTGTGGGAAAAAGGTGGAAAAGGTGGAGAAGAATTAGCTGAAAAGGTAATAAAAGAGATTGATAAGGGAATTGATAACTTTGAACCATTATATCCACTTGAATTAAGTGTTAAGGAAAAAATTGAAAAAATATGTAAAGAGATATATGGAGCATCTGGGGTTGAATTTGGTAAGAATGCTAAGAAGATGTTAAAAACAATAGAGGAACTTGGATATGAAAACTTACCAATCTGTATATCTAAAACACAAAAGTCGTTATCTGATGATGCAAAGCTTTTAGGAAGACCTAGAGACTTTGTTGTTACAATAAATGAACTTAGAATATCAGCAGGAGCAGGATTCATAGTAGCTATGGCAGGAGATATAATAGATATGCCAGGACTACCAAAAAAACCAGCAGCAGAACTGATTGATATTGATGAGAATGGAAGAATAGACGGGTTATTCTAGTATCTAATATAGAAAATAAAAAATAAAAAAGGATTGTGGAGGAGAGATGAACTACCGTATTTTTGTTGAAAAAAAACCAGGTTTTGATTTAGAGGCTAAAAGATTAGGTGAAGAGCTTAGAGAGAGTTTAAACTTAACTGATTTAAAAAGAGTAAGAATTGTAAATTGTTATGATATTTTCAGTATTGAGAAGGCTGAATTAGAAGCTGCTAAGAAAGTTATATTTTCAGAAGTAGTAACAGACAATGTTAGTGATGTATTAGATGCAAAGGGAGCAAAATACTTCGCAGTTGAATTTTTACCAGGTCAATTTGACCAAAGAGCAGACTCTGCTATGCAATGTTTAAGACTTATATCAGATAAAAATCAAGATGCTGTTGTAACAAGTGGGAAGGTCATCATATTAGAGGGAAATATAGATGATAACCAACTGGAAAAAGTAAAAAAATATATTATAAACCCAGTTGAAATGAGAGAAAAATCACTTGATAAACTTGAAATCGAAGCAGGGGAAGCTTCACAGGATGTTCCAGTTTTAAAAGGATTTATAGACTATGATGAAGATAAATTGAGGGAATTTATCAAAAGTTATGGTTTGGCAATGACACTTGAAGATTTAAAATTCATACAAAAATATTTTAAAGATCAGGAACACAGAGATCCAACAGAAACAGAAATCAAAGTTTTGGATACATATTGGTCTGATCACTGTAGACATACTACATTTGAAACTAAGATAAAAAATATAGTATTTCCAAAAAGTAAATTTGGAGATGTTCTTCAAAAGGCTTTTGATGAATATGTAAAAATGAGAGAAGATGTTCATGGAGATAGAATATCTAAAAAATACTTATCACTTATGGATATGGCAACTATTTGTGGTAAAGAGATGAGAAAGAATGGAAAACTTGATGATTTAGAAGTTTCAGATGAAATAAATGCATGCTCAGTTTATATTGATGTAGACGTAGATGGAAAAATAGAAAAATGGTTATTGATGTTTAAAAATGAAACTCATAACCATCCTACAGAGATAGAACCATTTGGAGGGGCTTCAACATGTCTGGGTGGAGCGATTAGGGACCCTCTATCTGGTAGAGCATATGTTTACCAGGCAATAAGAGTTACAGGATCAGGAAATCCATTAGAAAAGCTTGAAGATACTATGGTTGGAAAATTACCTCAAAAGAAAATTACTACAGGTGCAGCTGCAGGATATTCAGCTTATGGTAACCAGATAGGACTTACTACAGGACATGTAGCTGAGATATATCACGATGGATACAAGGCTAAAAGAATGGAAGTTGGAGCAGTTGTAGGAGCAGTTCCAGCTGACTGGGTAAGAAGAGATGATCCAAAACCTGGAGACGTAGTAATTCTTTTAGGTGGTAAAACAGGAAGAGATGGTTGTGGAGGAGCAACAGGATCTTCTAAAGAGCATACAGATAAATCACTTACTCTATGTGGTGCTGAAGTGCAAAAGGGTAATGCACCAGAAGAGAGAAAGATACAAAGATTATTCAGAAATCCTGAAGTAACAAGACTTATTAAGAAATGTAATGACTTTGGTGCTGGAGGAGTTTCAGTTGCAATAGGTGAACTTGCACCAGGGCTTGATATCAATCTAGATGTGGTAACAGTAAAATACAAGGGATTAAGTGGTACAGAACTTGCAATATCTGAGTCACAAGAAAGAATGGCAGTTGTAATAGAAGCAAAAGATGAAGATAAATTTATGAAACTTGCAGCTGCTGAAAACCTTGAAGCTACACCAGTAGCTGTTGTAACAGCAGATAATAGACTGGTTATCAAATGGAAAGGTAAAAAGATAGTTGATATCTGTAGAGATTTCTTAGATACAAATGGTGTTACTCAGGAAACAGATGTAGAAGTAAAAGATATAGATTTGAAAGAAAATCCATTATTAAAAGATAGATATGAGGGAAAAAATCTTGAAGATAAATGGTTCAATATGCTTTCATCATTAGATGTTGCATCACAAAAAGGATTGATAGAAAGATTTGATGCTACTATAGGTGGTACTACAGTATTGATGCCATTTGGAGGAAAATATCAGATGACACCTACTGATGTAAGCGTTCAAAAGATACCTCTATTAAAAGGAGAAACTGATACAGCTTCTGCTATTTCATGGGGATACAATCCATATATATCATCATGGTCACAATTTCATGGAGGAGCATATGCAGTAGTTGAATCACTTGCAAAAATAGTTGCAGCTGGTGGGGATTATAGAAAAGTAAGATTATCATTCCAGGAATACTTCCAAAAGTTAGGTACAAATCCAATCAATTGGGGTAAACCATTTGCAGCATTACTAGGAAGTATACAAGCTCAGGTAGGATTTGGAATTCCAGCAATAGGTGGTAAGGACTCTATGAGTGGTACATTTAATGATATTCATGTTCCACCTACATTAATCTCTTTTGCAGTGGCACCAGTAAAAGCAAGTGAGATTATATCACCAGAGTTTAAAAAAGCTGGACACAATATCTATATTATAAGACATCATATGCTTGAGAGCTGTATGCCTAATATAGAAGAATTAAAGAAAAATTTTGAATATATATATGAAAATATTAAGAATAAAAAGATAGTTGCAGCAACTACTTTAAGAAATGGAGGAGTTGCAGAAGCGATTAGTAAAATGACCTTTGGTAATAGAATAGGTGCAAAGATAGAAAATTTAGGTGATGAGCTATTCAGATTTAACTATGGAACATTTATAGTTGAAAGTGAAGGAGAGCTTCATGGAGAAAATGTTCAATTAATTGGTAAGACAATTGATAAATATGAAGTTATAGTTGGAGATGTTGTTATAGAGATGGCTAAGGGAGAAAAGGCATGGCTTGATAAATTAGCACCTGTATTTCCTTACAAGACTGAGGAACATAAAGAAAACTATATCTGGCAACCATATAAGAACAAAGAGATAATTGTATGTAAGAATAAAGTTGCAAAACCAAGAGTTTTAGTACCAGCATTCCCTGGATCAAACTGTGAATATGATTCTGCAAGAGCATTTGAAAAAGCAGGAGCTACATCAAATATCCTTGTATTTAGAAATATAACTCAGGACTTTATCAATGATTCAATTGAAAGAATGGTAAAAGAACTTGATAATTCTCAAATATTACTGCTTCCAGGTGGATTCAGCTCAGGAGATGAACCAGATGGATCAGGTAAATTTATTGCAACAGTACTTACAAATCCAAAAATAGCTGAAGCACTTGACAGATTCCTAAAAAGAGATGGATTGATACTTGGTATCTGTAATGGATTCCAGGCTCTTATAAAATCAGGATTATTACCTTATGGAGAGATAGGAAAAGTAACTGAAGATTCACCAACACTTACATTTAATAAAATAGGACGTCATGTATCTCAAATCGTTTCTACTAAAGTTGTTTCAAATAAATCACCATGGCTTGCAGATATGGAACCAGGAGAACAGTTTGAAATTGCAGTTTCACATGGTGAAGGAAGATTCTTTGCTAATGATGAAGTTGTTAAGAAATTATTTGAAAATGGACAAGTTGCAACTCAATATGTAGATTTTGAGGGAAAACCTACAAATGAGTTTAGATTCAATCCAAATGGATCTACTTGTGCAATAGAGGGTATTACATCACCAGATGGTAGAATATTTGGTAAGATGGGACACTCAGAAAGATATGGTAACAACATTTTTAAAAATATAAATGGTAACAAAGATCAGAAAATATTTGTAAATGGAGTTAAATATTTTAAGTAACCTAGGAGGAAAAATGAAAGTAGCAATTATCTTTGGAAGTAAGTCAGACACAGAAAAGATGCGTGGAGCTGCTAAATGTTTAAAGGAATTTGGAGTTGAATATAGTGCTCATGTATTATCAGCTCATAGAGTTCCAGAAAAGCTTGAAGAAACATTAGCAGATTTAGAGAAGAACGGTTGTGAAGTAATTATAGCTGGAGCAGGACTTGCAGCACATTTGCCTGGTGTGATAGCATCAAAAACTATACTGCCTGTGGTAGGTGTACCAATAGAAGCTGCTTTTAATGGACTGGATGCACTATTTTCAATAGTTCAAATGCCTAAATCAATTCCAGTTGCAACAGTAGGACTAAATAATTCATATAATGCTGGAATGGTTGCAGTGGAGATGCTTTCATTGAAATATCCTGAATTAAAAGAAAAATTAAAAAAATTCAGAAAAGAAATGAAAGAGAAATTTATAGCTGAAAATGGTTCGGGAGTAGAGTTATAGTATTTAATTAATATATAAAATATTTAAATTTTATTGGAGGTATTAAAAATGGCAGTAGAAAAAAAAGATTTTATCTATGAAGGAAAAGCAAAACAAGTTTACACAACTACAGATGATAATTTAGTAATTATTCACTACAAAGATGATGCAACAGCTGGAAATGGAGCAAAAAAAGGAACAATAGTAAATAAAGGAATAATGAACAACAAAATTACTGCAATGCTATTTAGAATGCTTGAAAAAAATGGAATTAAAACTCACTTAGTAGAAGTATTAAATGACAGAGATCAATTATGTCAAAGAGTTAAAATATTCCCTCTTGAAGTAATAGTTAGAAACGTTATTGCAGGATCAATGGCAAAAAGAGTCGGAGTGCCTGAAGGAACAAAACCTTGTAACACAATATTTGAAATTTGCTACAAAAATGATGAATATGGAGATCCATTAATTAATGACCACCATGCTGTAGCACTTGGACTTGCTACTTATGAAGAATTAGCTGAAATATATAAAACTACAGCTAAAATAAATGATCTTTTAAAAGCTGCATTTGATAAAATTGGAATCACTTTAATAGACTTCAAAATTGAATTTGGTAAAAATGCTAAAGGGGAAATTCTTCTAGCTGATGAAATCACTCCAGATACTTGTAGATTATGGGATAAAGAAACAGGTAAAAAACTAGATAAAGATAGATTTAGAAGAGACCTAGGAGGAATAGAAGAAGCATACATCGAAGTACTAAAGAGATTGGGGGCTGAATAATGAACTGCACAGATTTCTTTGATTTAAAAGATAAAATGGAAGAAGAGTGCGGAGTGTTTGGAGTTTATGCTAAAGACATTAAAGAGGTAGCTCAACTTACATATTATGGACTTTATTCACTTCAGCACAGAGGACAGGAAAGTGCAGGAATATCAGTTTCAAAATTTGGTGAAATAGTAACATATAAAGGAATGGGTCTGGCTGCTGACGTTTTCAATGAGAAAATATTAGAAAATCTTGTTGGAAACGCGGCCATTGGCCACGTTAGATATGCTACAACAGGTGCTTGCAGACTTGAAAATGCTCAACCTCTAGAGAGTAGATATAAATGGGGACAAATAGCAGTTGCACATAATGGAAATCTTACAAATGCAAAGGTAATAAGAGAGCTTCTTGAAGATGGTGGTTCAACATTTAGTACAACACTGGACTCAGAAGTTATCATAAAAATGATAGCTAGAAAATCTACAAAAGATGTAGAAGAGGCAATAAGAAGCACAGTTGGAGCTATAAAAGGAGCTTACGCACTTACAATACTTGCTGATAATAAACTTATTGGAGTAAGAGACCCATATGGAATAAGACCTCTGTGTCTTGGACAGACAAAGTGTGGAGCATATATACTGGCTTCTGAATCTTGTGCAATAGATACAGTAGGTGGAACATTTATAAGAGATATACTACCAGGTGAAATGGTTATAATAGATGAAAATGGAGTTAAATCTGTTAAATATTCAGAAAATAATAAAAAAGCTCCGTGCTCATTTGAACATATTTATTTTGCAAGACCTGATAGTGTAATAGATGGACTTAATGTATATGAATCAAGAGTTGAAGCTGGAAAACTTCTTGCAAGACAGAAAAAAATAGATGCTGACATTGTTATAGGAGTACCAGATTCTGGAATTCCTGCAGCAATTGGATATGCTAAAGAGAGCGGAATACCTTATGGTGTAGGATTGATTAAGAATAAATATATTGGAAGAACATTTATCAAACCTACTCAAGAATTGAGAGAAAAAGCTGTAATGGTAAAATTAAATCCATTGAAAGTAAATATTGAAGGAAAAAGAGTTATTATAATTGATGACTCTTTAGTAAGAGGAACAACAAGTAAAATATTGATAGAGATAGTAAGAAGAGCAGGAGCAAAAGAGGTTCACTTTCTATCAGCATCACCAGCAGTAAAATATCCATGTTATTTTGGTATTGATACAGCTCACAGAAATGAGCTTATTGCTGCAAGACTTGAAGTAGAAGAGATAAGAAAAGAGATAAATGCAGATACATTGGATTATCTATCTCTTGAAAATATGTATAAATCATTAAAAGGTTGCGAATATTGCGTAGGATGTTTTAATGGAGTTTATCCAGTAGATACGCCAACTGAAGAATAAAAAATTAGGAGGAAAAGATGTCAATTTCGTATAAAGAAGCTGGAGTAGATAAGGAAGAGGGTTACAAAGCAGTAGAACTGATGAAAAAAGCAGTAGCAAGAACACAAAACAAACAGGTATTAAATGGACTTGGAAGTTTTGGTGCTATGTATGAACTTGGAAGGTATAAAAATCCTGTACTTGTCTCAGGAACTGACGGTGTAGGTACAAAATTAGATATAGCTTTCAAAACTAGAAAATATGATACAGTTGGAATTGATGCTGTGGCAATGTGTGTAAATGACGTATTATGCCATGGTGCAAAACCAATATTTTTCCTAGACTATCTAGCTTGTGGAAAACTTGAAGCTGAGGTAGCAGCAGATCTTGTATCAGGTGTAGCTGAAGGGTGTTTTCAATCTGAAGCAGCACTTATAGGTGGAGAAACTGCTGAAATGCCTGGTTTTTATAAGCTAGGAGACTATGATATTGCAGGATTCTGTGTTGGGGTAGTTGAAAAGGATAAAATAGTAAATGGAAGCACTACAAAAGAGGGAGATATCTTAATAGCAATTCCTTCATCAGGAGTGCACAGTAATGGATTCTCTCTTGTTAGAAAGATAGTTACAGATTATAGTGAAAAATATCACGATACTACAATAGGTGCAGCACTGTTAACACCTACAAAAATATATGTAAAACCTGTTTTATCATTACTTGAAAAATATAATATTAAAGGAATGGCTCATATTACAGGTGGAGGATTACCAGAAAATCTTCCTAGAACTATAAGTGAAGGACATCAACCTGTTGTCTTTAAAGACAAAATAAGAGTTCCAGAAATTTTCAGATACCTTCAGAAAAAAGGAGATGTACCTGAAGATGAGATGTATGGTACATTTAATATGGGAGTAGGATTTGTATTGGTAGTGGATCCTAAAGATAAAGATGGAGTCATCAGAGATTTAAAAGAATTTGGTGAAGATGCATATGAAATTGGATATGTGCAAAAGGGAGAAAAAGGTCTATGTTTAAGATAGCAGTTTTAGTTTCAGGAGGAGGAACAAATCTTCAATCTATCATTGATAAAGTTAAAAATAACGAGCTTAACTGTAAGATAGAAGTGGTAATTGGAGATAGAAAATGCTACGGAGTAACAAGAGCTGTAGAGGCTGGGATTCAGGGGTATATCCTGGATAGAAAAATCCTAAAAGAAAAACTGTGTAAAACTATAGATAAGATAGTTTCTGAAAAGAATGTTGATTTAATTGTCCTGGCTGGTTTTTTATCAATTATCGATAAGGATTTTGTAGAGAAATGGAAAGGAAAAATTATAAATATTCATCCATCTCTTTTACCAAAATTTGGCGGACCTGGAATGTATGGAATAAGAGTTCATGAGGCAGTTATTGGTGCAGGAGAAAAAGTCAGTGGTTGCACAGTACATTTTGTTGACGCAGGTGTAGATAGCGGTGAGATTATAAAACAGATAAGAGTTCCAGTTTTGGAAGGGGATACACCAGACACACTGCAAAAAAGAGTTCTTGTTCAGGAGCATGAATTGCTTCCACAATCGATAAAAATAATAATGGAAAGTAGAGGAGTTTGTTAATGAAAAGAGCATTGATATCAGTATACGATAAAACTGGAGTAGTTGAATTTTCAAAATTTCTAATTGAAAAAGGAATGGAGATAATATCAACTGGTGGAACATACAGACATCTAAAGGAAAATGGGATTCCAGTAATTGAAGTTGCCTCTATTACAAAGGCACCTGAAATGTTAGATGGAAGAGTAAAAACATTACATCCAGTTATTCATGGTGGAATACTTGCTATTAGAGATAACAAGGAACATATGAATACTTTAAAAGAAAGAGGCATAGACACAATAGATATGGTTGTTGTAAATCTTTATCCTTTCTTTAAAAAAGTAAATGAAGATATTTCATTTGAGGAAAAAGTAGAATTTATAGATATTGGTGGACCAACAATGCTTAGATCAGCAGCAAAATCATTTAAAGATGTTGTTGTAATAAGTGATATTGAAGATTATAAAGTAGTTAAAGAAGAGATGGAAAAAGGGGAAGTTACTTTTGCAACTAGAAAAAGATTGGCTGGAAAAGTTTTCAATCTTACATCAGCATATGATGCAGCTATCTCAAATTTCTTATTAGAAGAGGAGATGCCAAAATATCTAAGTCTATCTTATGAGAGAGCTATGAATTTGAGATATGGAGAAAACCCTCATCAAAAAGCAGCATATTATGTATCTACAACTGAAAATGGTGCTATGAAAAACTTCAAACAACTAAATGGAAAAGAATTATCTTTTAATAATATAAGAGATATGGATGTAGCTTGGAAAGTTGCAAATGAATTTGAAGAACCAGCATGCTGTGGATTAAAACACTCTACTCCATGTGGTGCGGCTCTTGGAAAAGATGTATATGAAGCATATATGAAAGCTTATGAATGTGATCCTGTATCTATATTTGGTGGTATAGTTGCTTTGAATAGAGAAGTTGATGAGGCAACAGCAAAAGAACTTGTTAAAATTTTCCTTGAGATTGTTATAGCTCCAGGATTTAGTGAAAAAGCACTGGAAGTATTAAAGAGTAAAAAGAATTTAAGAGTTATAAAATGTAATACAAAACCTCAAGATAAACTTAATATGGTAAAAGTAGATGGTGGAATACTTGTTCAGGATGAAGATAAAGAGTTTTCTAACAACTACACTGTAGTTACAGAAAAAGAGCCTACTCCTAAAGAGATGAGTGATCTTGAATTTGGAATGAGAATAGTAAAACATGTTAAATCAAATGCAATTGTAGTTGCAAAAGATAAAATGGCTATTGGAATAGGAAATGGAGAAACAAATAGAATATGGCCAACTAACCAGGCAATAGAAAGAGCCGGAGAGAGAGTAGAAGGAGCAATATTAGCATCAGATGCTTTCTTCCCATTTAGAGATGTTGTAGATAGTTGTGCAAAAGCAGGAATAAAAGCTATAATACAACCAGGAGGATCAATTAGAGATAAAGAATCTATTGATGCATGTAATGAAAATGGAATTGCCATGGTATTTACAGGAATGAGACATTTCAAACACTAATTATTAAGGAGAGAATAGATGAAAGTACTTGTAGTTGGTAGTGGTGGAAGAGAACATGCCATTTGCTGGAAAATAAGTGAAAATAAAGATGTAGAAAAAATATATTGTGCTCCAGGAAATGGAGGAATATCTCTTTTAGAAAAAGGAGAAAATGTAAATTTAAAGGGAACAGAAGAGCTTTTAGATTTTGCAGTTAAAAATAAAATTGACCTTACAATAGTTGGAAGTGAAGAACTTTTAGTTGATGGTATTGTAGATAAATTTAAAGCTGCAGGTTTAAAAATATTTGGTCCAGATAAAAAGGCTGCTATGCTTGAAGGATCTAAAGCATTTGCTAAAGATTTTATGAAAAAATATGGAATAAAAACTGCTACATATGAGATATTTAAGGATCCTCTAAAAGCAAAAGAGTATATAAAAAAATCTGATTTTCCTCTAGTTGTAAAAGCAAGTGGACTTGCAGCAGGAAAAGGAGTTCTTATCTGTAAAAATCTTGAAGAAGCTCTAAAAGCTGTTGATGAGATTATGGTGGATAAGGTATTTAATGATGCAGGACAGGAAATAGTAGTAGAGGAATTTTTAGATGGTGTTGAAGCATCAATACTTTCTGTAACAGATTCAAATGTTATTCTGCCTTTTATAAGTGCTAAAGACCATAAAAAAATTGGAGAAAAAGAAACAGGTCTTAATACAGGTGGAATGGGGACAATAGCTCCTAATCCATATGTGACTAAAGATGTCTATGACACTTTTCTAAAAGATATATTAAATCCAACTCTTAAAGGAATAAAAGAGGAAAAAATGGATTTTGCAGGATTCATATTCTTTGGACTTATGATAACTGAAAAAGGAGTTTATCTTCTGGAATATAATATGAGACTTGGTGATCCTGAGACTCAAGTTGTACTTCCATTACTTGAATCTGATTTTATTGAGATACTTCAAAAAGGTCTTGAGAAAAAATTAGATACTCTGGATGTTAAATGGAGTGACAAATCAGCCTGCTGTGTTGTACTTGCATCAGGTGGATATCCTAAGAAATATGCAAAAGGGTATGAGATAACAGGACTTGATAAAGTAGATGGAATGACATTTGTAGCAGGAGCAAAATCAGAAGATGGAAAACTTCTTACAAATGGTGGAAGAGTTTTAAATGTTGTAGCTCTTGGAAAAAATCTTGATGAAGCAAGAAAAAAAGCTTATGCAGATGCTGATAAAATAGATTTTAAAGATAAATATATGAGAAGAGATATAGGAATTCTCTATAGATAAGACCATTAATACACACACATATATTAAGATAGTGTCAGAAATAATTTCTGGCACTATTTTTTTGCAGTTAATCATGATTTTTTTAGTGGAAATTTGATAAAAAAATTATGAATTATTGTGAAAATTTGATATAATAAGGGAGGTTCGAAGAATTAGGAAAAGGAGAGAATAATGAAAGTAGATTTGCATATACATGACAACAAATATTCTCCTGACAGTCACATGTCAATAGAAGAGATTGTAAAAGAAGCAAAGAGAAAAGGGTTAGATGGAATAGCTCTTACTAACCATGAAAATGTTGATGTAAAAGATGAGATAGAGGAACTTGTAAAAAAATATGATTTTCCAATATTTCCTGGGGTGGAATATTTAACAACTGATGGTGATATTGTAGCTTTTGGTATAGACAGATTACCTGAAAAACAGATGAATGCACAGGAATTTATAGATTATGTTCATAGCTTTGGTGGAACTTGTACTGCAGCACATCCATATAGGACTAACAACAGAGGTTTAGAAGACAAGTTATACAAAGTAAAAGGTCTAACTGCAGTAGAAGGGTATAATGGAAGTACCACAGATTATCATAATGGTCTTGCTGTAAAAGCAGCAAATGAAACAGGAGTACAGGTTTTAGGTTCCAGTGATGCCCATATAATTGAAAAGGTTGGTATCTATGCAACATTATTACCTTACAGAGTAAACAATGTAAAAGAGCTAATTGAGGCTCTTAAAACAAATAAATGTAAACCACTTGCATACAGAAATAATATGTATGTAAAATTATAAAAAAGGAGGGAATGGATAGTAAAAACTATCTGAAAATTATGAAGAAAACACTTAGTTTATTCTTAGCATTATTAGGTTTATTAAGTTTTAACCTATTTGGAGAAAATTTAAAAGTAGTAGCAGCTTATGGAGGAAAGGAAAAGATATTCCAGCAGTTTACAAAAGATACTGGAATTAAAGTGGATTTTATTGATATGTCATCTGGAGAGGTATTATCAAAGATACAGGCAGAAAATGGTAAACCATCAGCAGATGTATGGTTTGGTGGCGGACTTGACAGCTTTATAACAGCAAAAAATAAAGGGTTACTTGAAAAATATATTTCACCTGAAATGAAAGAAGTTCCTTTAAAATATAGAGATAAAGATGGATACTGGTCAGGTGTATCTCTAGTGCTAGTTGGATTTATGGTAAATAATGAGATACTTGAAGATAAAGGATTACCAATGCCAAAAGTGTGGGCAGACATTGCAAAACCAGAATACAAAGATGAAGTTATAATGGCAAATCCTGCAATATCAGGTACTAACTATGCTTTTGTTGATAATTTGATTCAAAAAATGGGAAATGATAAAGCTTGGAAATATTTTGAAGAGTTAAACAAAAACATTCCATTTTTAGCTAAAAGAGGTGGAGAACCACCAATGAAAGTTGTTTCAGGAGAGTTTGCAGTAGCAGTAATTCCTATGTCTGGAGAATTTATTCTAATGGAAAAGAAATATCCAGTAACTACAATCTACCCAGAAGATATGATTCCTTGGGTTCCAGCTGGAATGGCTATATTTAAAAATGCTGAAAATATGGACTCAGCTAAGAAATTTGTTGACTGGGCACTTTCTGAAAAGGGACAAATTGCTATAAGAAATGAAGATCCTAGAGCAATGGTTAGAAATGGTGTACCAACTCCAAAAGAGATTAAAGATGTGGATATGTCTAAGTTAATTAATATTAATATTGAAGAGTTAGGAAATGAAAGAGAAAAGGTATTAAATGAATGGAATAAGAGATTTGGAAATAAAGCAAGATAATCTATTATACAAATTGATATTTCTTTCTGTAATCAGTGGGATAGTTGCGTTTTGCTTCTATCCCATTTATCAAATTATAAGGACAAGTTTTATTGATAATGGTGAGTTTACACTGAAGTTTTATCATGGGATATTTAAAGATAACTATCAGTTACTTTTTAATTCTCTTAAAACTTCATTTTTCTCAGCACTGATAACATCTATATTAGGTAGTTTTATAGCTTTTTATATGATTTTTTCAGGAAAAATTATAAAAAAATTCTATTACTATCTGCTGATGCTTTCAATGATATCACCACCATTTATTTTTGGTATTTCGTATATTATGCTATTTGGAAGAAGAGGTCTTATAACATATAAAATCTTGGGACTTCACATGAACCCTTATGGACTACATGGAATAGTGATGTTACAGATACTAGGAGAGGTATCCTTTGCAGCATTTATGCTATATGAGATTTTTAAAAATGTTGATTATTCACTTATTGCAGCATCACGTTCATTAGGTGCCACTCCGTGGGAAACTGTAAAAAGAGTTATTTTACCACTATCAGTTTCTCCATTTGTAGGAGTATTCTTTATAATCTTTACAAAGAGTCTTGCAGATTTTGGAAGTGCAATTATTATAGGTGGACGTGAAAGTACCTTAGCTACTGAGGCATACCTTACTGTAATTGGAGAGGGAAATATGCAAAAAGCTGCTGCAATGACTTTACTGTTAATTATTCCGGCACTTATTGCTTTTCTTTTATATAGAAAAATATTATTGAAAAACTCAACCTTTTTCAGTGAGAATAAAAAGAATGGCTTAGGTGATAATTCTTTTGAGATTCCATTTTTATTAAAACTTGTATTAGGAATGGCAGCATGGTTATTTGTTGTAATAGTATTATTGCAGTATGGAACAATACTTTTTTCTGGATTTTATAACTCTACATCACATGGAATTGAGTTCACACTTGAATATCTGGAAAAGTTTAAAATGAGTGGAATAAAGGTATTTGTAAGAACAATAATATATGCCTTTATTGCTGGATTTTTCTCAGCTATTATTGGCATATTGATAGCTTATTACAACAGAGATATGAAGGGTAAGTTTATTAAGGTTGTGGAGTTTTTTGCAACACTTCCATATATAATTCCAGGAACGTTTTTTGGACTTGGATATATTCTTGCATTTCACAGTGGATGGCTGGTTCTTACAGGTACAGCAGCCATAGTTATATTAAACTGCCTATTTAGACAGGTGAGTATTGGAATTAAAACTGGAGATGCAATTCTTGAAAAGATAAATCCAAATATTGAAAAGGCAGCAAGAGATTTAGGAGCAGGAAAGATGAATATATTTATTGATATTATTCTTCCAGCATTGAAACCTGCATTTTTAATCTCATTTATCAACTGTTTTATAGCAACTATGACAACAATTGGAGCAGTAATTTTCCTTATTTCTCCAGGAGCCAACGTTGCAACTGTATTGTTATTTAATTACGTTGCTCAGGGAGAATATGGTGTTGCATCTATTGTAGCTATTGCAATAACGCTTATTACTTTTACATTAAATGTGATTGTGTCTAAAGCTGCAAAAAGGATATAGCTGATTATATAGGAGAGATGAATGTATTTTAGAGTTGAAAATATTAAAAAGAGATTTGAAAATGAAAAAGGGATAAGTGACATCTCATTTAATCTTGAAAAGGGTGAACTTGTATCTTTTTTAGGCCCAAGTGGATGTGGAAAGACGAGTTTACTAAATGTTATAGGTGGTTTTTTAAATTCAGATAATGGAAAGATATATCTTGAAGATGAGGAGATAACAAATATTCCACCTGAAAGAAGAAATATCTCAACTGTATTTCAGGATTATGCACTTTTTCCTCATATGAATGTAATAGAGAATATTGGTTATGGACTGAAGTATAAAAATAAGAATAAAAAAGAGCAGAAAGAGTTAGCCAGTAAGTATCTTGAGATAGTTGGACTAAAGGGATATGAGAAAAGTTCAATTCATGAGCTAAGTGGTGGACAGCAGCAGAGGGTTGCTTTAGCAAGAGCTTTGGTACTTTCTCCTAAGATATTGCTTTTAGATGAGCCATTTAGTAATCTTGATGCAAAATTAAAGATAAATATGAGAGAAGAACTCAAAGCATTGCAGAAAAAACTTGGGATAACAATGATATTTGTAACTCACGATCAGGAAGAGGCTTTGAGTATCTCTGATAAGATAGTTATTATGAGAGATGGAATAATTGAACAGATAGGAACTCCAGAGGAGATATATTATAAACCATCAAATGAGTATGTTGCTGATTTTATTGGAAAGGTAAATTTTATTAAAGATAATGGAGAAAAGAAAATAGTAAGACCTGAAGATATTAAAATGGATTTTGCAAGTGATGGTAAATGGAAAGTTATTTCAAAAGAGTTTATGGGCAGTCATACATTCTTTATAGTACGTGATGAAAAAGAAAAAGTATGTGTGAGTATCTATGGAGAAAAGAGTAAAAATTTTAAAATTGGAGATAAAGTCAGTATAGAAATATAAAAAAGCTGTGCAGAACTATGTTTATACATAGTGAGCACAGTTTTTTTGTTATTGAACTAAAATCAACAGAACTAATATGTCTAAAATATGTCTAAATATAAAAAATATATAGCCTTAAAATTTAAGAAAATAGATTATTATAGAACATTTTATATGAAAATTGTTTATTTTGGATGTTTTTATTTAGAAGTTAATGTATAAAAATTAATAATTTAAAATAAAAAAGTGTTAATACCTCTTTATAAAAAGTCTAAAAAGTGATAAAATTGTGTTATTAAAAGGAAAAGCTTGTTCGTAATTATAATTTCTAAATAGGAGACAGGTTTGAAGAAATAAATTATTAAAGGAGCGAGGGTGGTGTTATAGTGAAAAAAATATTGATTGGAGTTTTCGCAATATGTGGCTTAAGTATCTATGCAAATATAGATACAGTTGCCAGCATGGAAACTGAATATCAGGAACTGCAAAAGAAAGAAGCTGAGAAGGTAGCAGAATTTAAAGGGGAGAAAGTAAGTTTAGAAAAAGAGCTGCAGGAATTGAAATTGCAGAGTGAGGGAAAAGAAAAGACTTTGGAAAAGCTGAAAAGAGATTCAGAAATCAGATGGCATAGAGATGAGTACAAAAAACTTGCTAAAGAGTATGAACATTACTATAGAAAACTTGATAAAAAGATTTCTGATGATGAAGCTAAACTTAATGAGTTAAATAGACTATTATCTATATTGGAGTAAGGGGGGAAGTAAATGAGAAAAAGTATTATATTACTATGCCTGTTTCTTGACCTACTTGGAACATCATGCTCTAATTCTAATGTAGAGGATAAAACAAGGAAAGATGAAATGGCTGCACTTGAAAGAGTAAGAGAAAAAATACAGTATGAAGAGAAAATTAAGAGAGAAGCAAAAATTGAAGAAGAAAAACAAATTGAGAAAGAACAAAAACAAGAAAAGAAAAGTAAGCAAGTAAAAGTAGAAAATCTGAATGTCAGTTCAGAGAATGCTGTAAATGAGTATCTAAAAGAGAAGAAAAAAGTAGAAGAAGAGAGTAAAAAGAAACCTCAAACTGAAATTGAAAAATTGAGAGAAACACAGAAGCTAGCAAATGAAAAGGTTAATTTCTACGAAAGAGTAGTAAGAAGTGTAGCAAGAGAGGAAAAAGATATATTAAAGCATAAGGAGAGATTAAATAAAGATAAGTTGGAGGAAAGATAATGAAAAAAATAATTTTATTACTAAGTACTTTATTTCTAATATCAGGTATTTCTTATGCAGATGAGGCAAAGGAAAGACTCCTGAAAGAAGCTGATAGAAGAATAGAAGCAGCAAAGAAAGAGGAAGAAAGAAAAGCCTTAGAAGAGAGAAAAAAAGACGAAGAGGAAAAGAAAAAGCTGGAACGGGAAAAAAGAGAAAAATTAAAAAACATGACTGACAGTGAAAAAATGAATGTTGAGATACAAAGAATTAAAAAGAGAGTTAATGAGATTAATAAGGATATAGAAGATTACGATGCAGCAAATGAAAAAATAGATGCTATGGAAAAAGAGCTAAATGAGTTTAAAAAGAGAACAGATTACTAGGAAAGGGATTGTGAGGATATTATGAAAAAGGTGATTATGATGGTTGTAGCATTAGTAGTAGCTGGAGCTTGTACTAATCAGAAGGTAGTTGAGTATAATACAGAAAGATTAAATCATATAGAAGAATATTTAAGTAATAATAAGGGTATAAGTGATTCAAAAAACCTTGATAAACTTGTAGATGAGGGAAAAATAGAGTATTCAACAGAGTTTAAACCTCTGGAAAGTGAGGCTGAACAATGGTTAGAAAATCAACAAAAATAGTGGTGTTCTTTCTAATGCTTATACTTTCTATTTCAAGCTATGGATTTCAAAAGCTAACAACAACTGAGATGAGAAAAAACAGTATCAGAATAAATGCTCTTGAAATAGAAAATGTTGATGTAACAATACCAAAGATTGCACTTCTTTTAGATGAAGAAACTTTGAATTTTGGATTTGATAAATGGAATATTAGAGATGAGTATATCCCTTTAATTGAAGAGCTAAAAGATTTTATTATAAAAAATAACTTTGCTCTAAAAATATATGGATATACAGACTCAATAGGTACTAAACAGTACAACTTATCTTTATCATTAAAAAGAGCTGAAAGTTTTAAAGATAAACTTATAGAGGTTGGTCTTCCAGTAGAACATATTATAGAAATAAAAGGATTTGGAGATGCAGACCCTATAGCTACAAATAAAACACCAGAAGGAAGAGCAGCAAACAGAAGAGTTGAGCTGCATTTAGAAAAGATTTCAAATAAATAATGGAGGAGAAAGATGGTTAATAATTTTGAGAATCTAAAAAATAGTATACGTTCAATAGCTAAAAGATGCAAAACTATTAGTTATTCTACAGCATTGGTCGTGTCTTTTGCAATGTTAGGAACCAATGCTTTTTCACAGGAAAATATATTAACAGGTAAAGAGATACATGATAAGGCAACAAACTTGGAAGAATCTCTTAAAACTATAAAAGATAAGAATAGTAAAAAATTGAAAGGTGCCAAGTTGGAGCTTATCCAGCTTATGGAACAGGGGGATCAGGTAGTAAAATCACCTTGGAGTAGCTGGCAGTTTGGATTAAACTACGTGCAGGATAATTATAAAGGGGCTTACAAAGGTAGAGGAGATAAAAATAAAAAATATCCATATGAAGGAATATTTGCCAGAAGCAACGATAAGATAATAAGATCAATTGCAGTAGAAAGTTCACAGTACTCAAAACTTAAATTTAACACTATGTTTGGTAGTGCTTTATCATCAAATAGAAAAGGTTTAGATTTAAACTATGGAATTGCTGTAGATGAAAAAGCTATAGAACCAATTGTAGGTTTTGAAGTAAACGTTGCTGTAAAACCTAGAGTTTTCAATGATAACAAAATCACAGTTGATCTTCCAAAGATAGAGGTTACAAAGGGAAATATCCCTGATATGCAGCTTAAGTAAGAAAGAGCCTGGAACCACCAGTAATAAAAGAAATCAAGATACCACTTGAACTACCAGAACCTAATACAAAACCATTTACAGGTTTTAGTTTCTGGGATATGACTATTGATCCACCAGGTAAGGATAAAGGACCAAATGGAGAACTGGAAGGTGCAGAAGATCATACTCATGTAAAATACTATATATATGATAGCCAAGGTGGAATAAATAAAAAAGCAATTGAAACATATGATGGAATTTTAGGAACAGATCCATGGGATAAAACTAGTATAAGTAATATAGATCCTAAAACTGGTAAGAAAATAAAAGATGTTGAGGTACATAAAGTCAATGATCAGGAAGGAATGGAAGCGATACACCACGTTTGGAATGCAAGATTTGATGACCTTCATATTACTTTATATGATAAAACAGCAGCCTTTGCTTTGGAGGCATGGCAGGTTCCTAAGTTTGCCTTTAAAGATACTACAGTTGATATTAAAGGGGATGACGCTACTGTTTTCTACTTCTTCCCTGTAGACGGTATAGGTATTTATTATGAAATTTTTCCATATAGACAGGAAAATGGACGTTGGAGTTATCACGCACCATATCAAAGAGGAGCCTTTATTGGTGGACTGGACGTAGATGTTAAATATAGACATGATACAATTTTTTCAACTGTAGGTATTGTGGGAAGCTATAATATCTCTCCAGAAGGTACATTTAAAATGGAAGGATCAGAAAACCTGATTTTCTCATATTTAGGATATGCACCTAACCTACAAAAAATAATAGATGTAGGTAAGGAAAAAGGAGCATATATTGCAAGAGTGCGTGATCAGTATGGAACAGGAATGACACCGATAATCAATCTGAAATCATCTCCAGAGATTTATGGTGATGGTAACGTTGGATATTTTTTCTCAGATTTGTTACCAGATGGAACAAAGGAATATCCCAAAACAACTGTATTTATACGTGATGGATGGAAAATGGTTTCATGGTATATAAATGATGGTAAAACTGGATATAAAATTCCAGATGAATATAAATTTACATATGATAGAGCAAAATGGGATAAGTTATGGAAGCAAACTAAAATAGGTATTTATCAAGGTGAAATAAATGCAAAAGCTATTGTAGGAAATAAACTAGCTCTGGATACAGCTACTGGAGAACTTGCTGAGGAACAAACAGACATAGGTAATACTATAATAACTACCAACGAAGCTGGTGATAAGGTAGAGGTTAAAGGAAACAATAAATATGTAGAAAACGTTGCAGTATTACTTGGTCAATCTGGACAGAGAGGGGAAGTTAAAGTAAAAGCTACAGATGGAACAGAAAAAACAGTAAAAATTACACCTAGTAGAGACCTTGGTCAGGAGCTGACTCCTTGGGCTGACCTTGATGAAATCCATGGATTATATGTTAATGATATTAATATGGTATTTGGTAAATACTCATTGAAGAACCTTGGACTGGTTGCAGATAGAGGTACTGAGATAGATGTTGCAGTAACAGGTGTAAACACATCTACTCCTAAAGAGAAAGGTGGAGTAGCACTTAGAACAGAAACTATTACAGACTATGGAGAAGCTACAAAAGTCAAATCTTCATATAATGATGCAGTAAATGAGGCAGCTACTGGAACTATTTTTGCATATGCAAAAGGTAACTGGGGGGATTCAACTACAAGAACTACTCCTGGTGATGGATATACACCTATGTCTGAAGAAACTGTAAATGCATTTAGAGATCAGAAAAGTGTAATTTATTTTGGATTAGATGTAAATACAAGTGCCAGATATAAAAAAATAGGGGATATTGAATACTACCCTGTTACATATGCAGCAGAGGGTGGAATTATCAATGCTAAAAATACAAAAGCATTTGGTTATGGTTCAATAATAAGTTATGCTAAAGCTGGTGGAGAAATCAATATTGATGGAACAGTTACTGCAAAAGATGAATGGGCTGAAAATGACATAGATACAAAACCTTACTTGAAGAAAAACATCGGTGCTTATGCTACTGGTGAAAATTCTAAGATTGTAATATCTGGTAAGAGTGAAATCTATGGTTCAGGTGCTCATGCTCTTGAAAAAGGTAAAGTAGAATTAAACGGAGCAGATAATGAAATCACTGTTGGAGATAAAGTTGTTGGACTATTTGCAAAAAATGGTGGAGAGATAAAATTTGGTGGTGGTACGATTACAGTTGGTGATGGAGCATCGAGAGACTCAATACCATTCTATGCAATTCAAGATGAATCAAGCCCTATACCTAAGATTAAATTTGATAAAGATACTAACGTAGTTATGACAAACGGTTTCATTCCTATAGAAGATAGTTTGAGTTCTGTAGAAGATGCAACTAATTATGCAGCAGATTCTAAAGATTCAGCTAAATATGAGGGAATGGGTAAAGTAACTCTTAACCTATCAAAAGATGCAGAATTAACAAAGATAAGAGATGGAGAGGATATTACTTGGAATGGAATATATGACTTACCAGCTAAACTTAAAACTGATATGAAAGTTAAAGATCTGATATTAGAAGATCCAGAAAAGAATATCTCTTTGTATTACATCAATGGTAAGATAGCTATCGATACAGATGTTGATTTAAGTGATAAGCTGGATGGATTCAATAGTGTTAAGATGGAAAGAGATGTTGTTACTATTAATCCTGGTAAGAGAATTTATTCAACAACTGGAAAAGGATTAACTGTTTCATCAAATAAAGGTGCATCACAGTCAGATAACAATCAAACTGGATATATAAATGAGGGAACTGTTGATATAACTGGTGGAACAACTGATAAAACAGCTGCACTTGCTGTAAACTATGGAATAGTTAAAAATAATAAAGAGATAAAAGTTGATACTGGAACTGGAATCTTTGGTACAAATGGAAGTAAAATTGAAAACAGTGCTACAGGATCAATAGAGATATCAGGAAAAGGATATGGTATAGTTTCATCAGTTAAAGCAAATGAACAATTTGATTTTGGTTTAGATGCTAGTTCTACAGTAAAACCAATTGATATTATAAATGCTGGAAATATCAAGATCTCTGGTAATGATTCAATAGGTATATATGCAGATAATAACTCAGGTAGACCTCGGTCAGATGTAACAGTTTTAAATAGTGGAAAGATTGAGATAAAAGATACAAGTATTGGTATAGCAGTAAGAGGACGAAATGGTGGAGTAATCACTGTAAATGTAGGTGGAAATTCAGATATCACAGCAGGTATAGGAAGTATAGGTATTCAAGGTGAAAACAGTAAGGTTGTATTTAATAATGATTATACAATTGAAACCAAACAAAAGGGAGTTGGAATTTATCTAACTGGTAATTCGATTGCTGAATCAACTAACAGCAATAACATTTTCAAATACAGATATTCTGGAGCTGTAGATGCTCAAGGAACTGCAATATCATATAATATGGCTGCTGAAACTAATGGTACAAACAATGTAAATATTACTCTGGATAATGCAGGACATGGAAAACTTATAGGAATCTATGTAGATGGAGCTGGAACATTTACAAATACAGGTAATATAACAGGAACTTCAACTGCAAATGAAATTGGAATTGCAGGAGAAAATGTTTCCATTATAAATAGTGGAAATATCACTTTAGGTGATGCTACAACTATTACAAAACCTAATATAGGTATATTTGCAAATGGTTGTACAGTTTCAAACAGATCTTCTATACAAGTTGGAAATAACTCTGTTGGAATATATGGAAAAGGTAATATTACAAGTACTGGAATTATCAAAGCTGGAGAGAAAGGTATAGGAATCTACTCTCTAGATGGAAATGTTGCAGTGTCTGGCTCTGTAGAAGTTGGACAAAATGGAGCATCTGGAATCTATGCATTGGGACAAAACAAAAGAATAGAGATTAACGATATGCCAACTATGGTAATTGGTAAAGAATCATTTGGTGTTGTTAATAAAGGTAGTGGAAACAGTGTAAAAACTAATGTTACAGATGTAAAACTTGCAACTGACTCAGTATTTATATTCTCTACTGACCATACTGGAACAATAGAAAACAGTGCAAATATTTCAAACATTGGAAGCAGTGGTGGAAACTATGGTATTTACTCTGTAGGTAACTCTTCAAATAGTGGAACAATAGATCTTAGAAATGGTATTGGAAACATCGGTATGTTCACTATTAATGGAGCAAAAGCAGTAAACACTGGTAAACTTATAGTTGGGGAAACAAATGTTCACGACAGTCTGTTCTCTATAGGTATGGCTGCAGGAGTTAATGGAGAAAATGGTGGACATCCTACTACAGGAATTATAGAAAATAAAGGTCGTATTGAAGTAAAAGGAAAACACAGTGTGGGAATGTTTGCTACTCAGTCAGGAAGTACTGCTACAAATACAGGAACAATAGTTTTGGATGCAGACCATACAATAGGTATCTATGCTGAAGAGGATGCTAAAGTTATAAATAAAGGAACTATCACAACTGGAAGTGGAAACTACAAACATGTTACAGGAGTATACCTACACAAAGGAGCAGTTCTAGAAAACGAAGGAACAATAAATATAGATTCTAAAGGTGGACAAGGAGTATACCTACAAGGTGGAACTCTTAAAAACTACGGTACGATAACTGTAGGTGGAACAGCTAAGAAAACACATAACGGTACAGGAGCAACAAGTAAAACAGTGGGACCTGTAACAATAGAGGCACCTGCTGAAGCTATACAAGCTGTTATTAAACTTCAGACACCTGAAGGAATAGTAATAGAGGAACCAGAAATTGTTATAGCAAAGGGAGTAAAACCTGGAACAGTATCTGCAAACTCAATAGGAATATATGTGGATACATCAGGAATCAGATTTACTAACCCAATAGAAAACTTAGCAGAACTGACAGAAGAAGCAGATCTATTAGTTGGTACAGAGGCAGTAATGGATACAAACAGTAAGGCTATAGTAGTTGAAGATAGCAGAATACTTGAACCTTACAATCAATCAATTTTAAATAACATTGATGTATCTAAATGGAATGTTTACTCTGCAGGATTAACATGGATGGCTACAGCAACACTTGATAAAAATAACGGTACAATCAAGAAACTTTATATGAGAAAGATTCCTTATACAGAGTTTTCTGGAGATAAAAATACATACAACTTCCTGGATGGATTGGAACAAAGATATGGTATGAATAGTTTAGGTTCGAAAGAAAAGGAACTATTTAATAAAATTAATGGAATCGGAAAAAATGAGGAAATTTTATTCAATCAGGCAGTAGATGAGATGATGGGACATCAATATGCAAATGTTGAACAAAGAATTTACGATACAGGAAGAATACTTGATAAAGAGTTCAAATATCTAAAAGATGAATGGCGTACAATGTCAAAAGACTCTAATAAAGTCAAAGTATTTGGAATGAATGGAGAATACTCAACAGATACTGCTGGAATAATAGACTACAAGAGTGATGCATATGGTGTAGCATATTTAGGAGAAAATGAAACACTTAAACTTGGAGACACTTCAGGTTGGTATGCAGGACTTGTAGAAAATAGATTCAAATTTAAAGACATTGGTAAATCTAAAGAAAAACAACTTCAAGGTAAGTTTGGAGTATTTAAGTCAGTGCCATTTGATTATAACAACAGCTTGAACTGGACAATATCTGGAGAAGGATTTGTTGGATATAATAAGATGGACAGAAAATATCTAGTAGTAGATAAAATATTCGGTGCAAAATCAGATTACTGGTCTTATGGAGTAGCTCTTAGAAATGAGTTAAGTAAGAACTTCAGAATGACTGAATCTACAAATTTCAAACTATATGGAGCAGTAAAAGCCGAATATGGAAGATACTCAGATATCAAAGAAAAATCTGGAGAGGTAAAACTTGAAATTAAGGGAAATGATTACCTATCAGTAAGACCAGAAATTGGTGGAGAACTTGGATATAAACATATTTTAAATGATAAGTATTATCTAAGTACAAAACTTAATGTAGCTTATGAAGATGAACTTGGTGAATTAAATGATAGACATAATAAAGCAAGAGTAAGAGAAACAACTGCTGATTGGTATAAACTAAGAAGTGAAAAAGAAGACAGAAGAGGAAATGTCAGAACCGACTTAAGTATAGGTATAGACAATGAAAGATATGGAGTTACTGCAAATATTGGTTATGATACAAAAGGTAAAAATAGAAGAATAGGACTTGGATTAAGAGTAATCTTCTAGTATAAAAAAAGTATATATCTATAGAAACAAAAAAGGCTGTGCAAACCCTATATTATTATAGGGAGCACAGCTTTTTATTCTAGTCCTAAAATTACTCCATTATTATAAAATCCTGTAATGAGTATTTTTCCATCCTTAGTATACGCTTTCCATTCGCCATTTCGTACACCATTTTCATATGTTACATCGTAGAGAAGAGCACCCTCTTCATCAAAGTATTTCCATTCTCCTTCACGTTGACCATTTTTTAAAAAACCTGAGGAAGAAATCTTACCATTTGGTTCATACATAGCTACACTTACAACTTTTTCACCATCGAGAAAAATGTTTTGCATTTCTAAGTTTCCATCTTCATCATAAACCTGCCAAAAACCAGTTCTTTCATCAGCTTTATATTCACCTTTTGTTCTGATTTTTCCATTTTTGTGATAGTAATACTGTTGACCTTCTAACAGTCCATCTTTATAATTTTCTATCGCAGAAATCTTTCCAGTATTTTTATCATAAAAAATCCACTGTTTATCTCTTTTATCCTTTTTAAAAAAACCTTTAACTGCTATTTTACCATCTTCAAAATAACTTAGTAAAGGTCCATCTTTTTTATTCTCTTTTATAGATATACTATTTTGTAATTGCCCATTAGCATGATATGTTTTCAAATATTTCTCTGGTGCTGTTATAAGTAAAGCACTGCATAAAAAAAATAGTGAAATCAAAGTCGTCAATATCTTCATAAGTCCTCCCAATCACTTTATCTTTATATTATACGATATATTAACGATTAATTCAATAAAATGGATAAAAAATATCAACTTGCTAGAATTAAAAATCTTATGATATAATACAGGTATATAGCGTAAAAAATAAAAAATGCGAGGAGGATTTATAGTGGATAGATTAAAAGGAAAAGTAGCAGTAGTAACTGGAAGTGCAAGAGGTATTGGAAGAGCAATTGTAGAAAAATTTGCTGGAGAAGGAGCAATGATGGTTATATCTTGTGATATGGGACCAGCTGAATTTACTCAACCTAATGTAAGACATGAAATTTTAAATGTTACAGATAGAGAAGGAATAAAAGCATTTGTTAAAAAAATTACAGATGAATATGGAAAAATTGATATTCTAGTTAATAATGCAGGAATTACAAAAGATAACTTCTTAAGAAGAATGAGTGAAGATGAATGGGATGCTGTAATTAATGTTAACTTAAAAGGTGTGTTTAATATAACACAAGCTGTAGCACCTGTAATGACAAAAAATAAGATTGGATCTATAATTACACTATCTTCAGTAGTTGGTCTTTATGGAAATATCTGTCAGACTAACTATGCAGCAACAAAAGGTGGAGTAGTATCAATGTCTAAATGCTGGGCAAAAGAACTTGCAAGAAAAGGAGCTCAAATTAGAGCTAACTGTATAGCACCAGGATTTATTCAAAGTGCTATGACTGATGTATTATCAGAAAAAACAATAGAAGGAATGTTAGAAAGAACTCCATTAGGAAGATTAGGAACAGCTGACGATATTGCAAATACAGCATTATTCTTAGCAAGTGATGAATCTTCATTTATAACTGGACAAGTTATTGAAGTAACTGGTGGAATGACTTTATAATCATAGAAACGGTTTTATGGATTTCTGTAGAGGTGATAAAATGAAAAAAATATTATGTCTCTTACTTTTAGTTCTATCTGCTTCTGTGTATTGTAAGGAAGTTACAACTGATGAAATGGTAAATGAGAGAATAAAAAAATATTCTGAATATAAAAAAATGGTTGAGAAAGATAGAGAGCAGGAGAGACAACTCAATATGCCCTCAAAAGAAGAAATTCAGCTATATTTTCAAAATGAATATTTAAATCTTGAAAGAGAAAAATTAAATTTTGAAAAAGAGATATCTTACAAGAGATTGCAAGAGGAAAGAAGAAGAAACTGGTTAATTGACTCTGCTTTGATAGGTGGAGCTGGTTATGGTATATATAGAATAGGTAGACACCATCACAATTGGTAAAAATAATGCACCCCGTACTCTTAGTTGGCTAAGAGACAGGGTGCATTTTTATATTATTTTGTTAAAAGTTTCTTGTATAGCATATCTATTGCAAATGCTCCTAAAGGAGCTGTAATCATTATAGAAAGGACAGCAACTGTAAGGACTACATTCCCACAAGCTAGTCCCATAGAAAGCGGAATAGAACCAATAGCAGCTTGTACAGTAGCTTTAGGTGTATATGCTATCATAGTAAATATTCTTTCCTTAGAATTAAGCTTTGTCCCAGTTACACATAAAAGTACACCAATTACTCTGAATATAAGGACAGCAAAAATTAGTAATACTGCAGAAAAACCAGCTGCAATTGGAAATTTTAAATTAACAGTAGCACCAACTAATACAAATAGGCATATTTCAGCAGCTACCCATAATTTTGAATATTTTTGAGCAAGTCTAATAGAAACTTGATTTCTACATTTTTGAATAGTTCCACCTATTGCCATTATAGCCAGAAGTCCTGAAAAACCAAATGGTCCAGTTATTTTATTCTCAACTGTCACCAGAAGAAATGATATACTTAAAATAATAAGAACTTTTGCACTGTCACGCATATGTATCTTTGCAAATATTGAACATAAAATTTTTCCAATAATAACTCCTACAGCAAGTCCTGATATAATTGAAGTAGGAATTTTAACAAAATCCAGAGGTGTAACACTGCCTCCAGTTGCAAGACTTGTAAAAGCTGTGAATAATACTATTACAAAGACATCATCTACAGAAGCTCCAGCCATAATCATTTGTGGAATACTTTTTTTAGTACCGTAATTTTCAGACATTACCTTTAGCATTTTTGGTACTATTACTGCAGGTGATACAGCAGCAATTACAGTTCCTAATATACCAGCTTCAATAAATGATAAGTGAAGCAGTTTTGGTGCAAGAATGAGCATTCCTGTAATTTCAAATAAAGCGGGGACAAAGCACATTAATATTGCTGGCCGTCCTACTTTTTTTAAATCGTTAATATCCAAATTTAAACCAGCTCTTGTAAGAATTATAATAAGAGCTATTTTTCTTAAATCAGCAGAAATATGTAGAAGATCTGGAGATAGAAGATTTAACATATATGGACCTAAGATAATACCAGTAAGAAGCATTCCAAGTAGAGATGGAAGTTTTAATTTATTAAATATGCTTCCTAAAATCATTCCTAAAATAAAAATTAATGCAAGACTGAATAACATGATTTTCTCCTTCTTTCATAATAGAATAAATAAAAAAGCTGATAACTCTGCTTTTAACAGAAGTCATCAGCTAATCAGCGGTTTTGGTTTTACCAAGGGAGAACTTCATTCCCTTTGATAGAATATAGCACATTGAAATATTAAATTCAAGATTTTTTTATATTTATTCTGGTTTATAAACTCCACTGTTTACAGCATTTTGCATAGCTGCTCTAATTTTACTTGCTCTTACAGAAGCACCAGCCCTAGGTATATCACCAGGAGTATAAAGTGTCTCAAGAGCAGGTTTAAACTTTTGTCCTTCAGTAGATTTAAGAGCTGCTTCAAATCTATCTTTTTGATCTTTTAAAGAATCAGTTTTTAAATAATCCTGTCCTTTGTAAAAAAGAGTTCTATATTTTGGTGCTGAGATAATATCATTTTTTAAATTAAATTGTACTTCAACCTGTGTTTCTTGTCCACTTACAAAAACTCCTCTGTAAAGTCCATCTCTGTACTCTCCAGCAAGAGCAGTAAGACCACTTACAATAAATAAACTTAATAATATTTTTTTCATATAACCTCCCAATGATATTTTGATAATTGATTTTACAACTATTTTATTTTGTTGTCAATAATTTTGAATAGCAAATTAAAATATTTTGTTTGCACATTTATTATGGAAAAGTTTAAGATATTTTTATAAAAATATTGTTAAAATCATGGAAAAAATGGTATGATACCTTGTATATACTATTGTTTATCAAATAATAGATTGATATGGAGTTGAGAAGATGATAAAAGGAAATATAGACGGAATTAAAGAATATATATTAAACGAACTGGATTCTTTACATGAGGTTCAGGTAACAAAAAGCAAATTGATAGAGGAAGAGATGCTTTATACTATTGCTGACATCAGTAATAAGATAAATAGAGAGATAAATATTGCAATAGATAGAAAAGGGAATGTAATAGAGATATCAATTGGAGATAGCGGAAGTGTTCAACTGCCAATAATGGATGTAAGAGAAAAAAGACTTGCAGGGATAAGGGTTATTCATACACATCCAAGTGGAAGTGCAAGACTATCTAATATTGATATATCAGCTCTTATTAAATTAAAACTTGACTGTATTGCAGCAATTGGTATTAATGAGGATAAAATCACAGGAATAACAATGGGATTTTGTAATGTTGAAGATAATCAGCTTACATATGAGACAACACACCCGTTAAAGTTGGAAGAGGCTCTAAATTATCCTATGATGGATAAGATACTTTATGCTGAAGAACTTATAAAAAATAGAGATGTTGTTGAAGATGATAAAGAGTATGCTATTCTTGTTGGACTTGGAAATAAAGAGAGCTTAGATGAACTTGCAGAATTAGCAAGAGCATGTAATGTTGAGGTAGTCGGACAGTTTATGCAAAATAAGATTAAAACTGATCCATGTTTCTTTATAGGTTCTGGTAAAGCTCAGGAATTATCAATGTTTAGACAGTTAAAAAGAGCAAATCTAATTATATTTGATGACGAATTAAATGGTATTCAGGTAAGAAATCTTGAAGAGATAACAAGCTGTAAAGTAATAGATAGAACAATACTTATACTTGAAATTTTTGCCAGAAGAGCTAAGACAAGAGAAGCTAAAATACAGGTAGAACTTGCACAACTTAAATATAGAAGTGGTAGACTTTTAGGTCTTGGTACTACAATGTCAAGAACAGGTGGAGGAGTTGGAACTAAAGGACCTGGAGAAAAGAAACTTGAGATAGATAAAAGAAGAATCAGGGATAATATACATGCATTAAAACAGGAACTTGAAAAAATAAGAAAAAATAGAAATGTTCAAAGAGAAAAAAGAGAGGAATCTGGTATTCCTAAAGTGTCATTAGTAGGTTATACAAACGTAGGTAAGTCAACATTAAGAAACTTACTATCAGACATTTATCCAGCTGATAATACTTCTAAAAAAGAAGCTGTTTTTGCTGAAAATATGTTGTTTGCCACTTTGGATACTACAACAAGAGCAATTTATCTTCCTGATAAAAGAATTGCTTCTATAACAGATACAGTTGGATTTGTAAGAAAACTGCCTCATGACCTTGTTGAAGCCTTCAAATCGACATTGGAAGAGGTAAGTTTTGCTGATTTAATCGTCCATGTTGTAGACGCATCAAGTGATACAGTGATAGAGCAGATAGATGCTGTAGAAAAGGTATTAGATGAGTTAAATGCCAAAGATAAACCTATGATTTTAGCATTAAATAAATGTGATATGGCTTCTGAAGAGCAACTTGCAATTTTAAGAGAAAAATTTAATCTTTATACAGTAGTTGAAATAAGTGCTAAAAATAATATTAATATAGAAAAGCTTCTTGATGTAATAGTTGAAAAATTACCTCAGAAAACAAGAGTTTGTGAGTATTTAATCCCATATTCTGATACTTCTATGAGTGCATATCTACATAGAAATGCAATTGTTGAATCTGAAGAATTTGAACCAGAGGGAATTAAAATATCTGCAATAGTAAATAACGAAGCATATAATAGATGCAAACAATATTTAATTGAAGAAAAATAGTATATAAAAGAGGTTGGTGTAAATCTAAAATTATAAAAATAAAATTCTCTAAGCTATCAATAGTTCCTATTTATATTGCTTACAGAAAGAAAATTTGAAACTCACTTCGTTCAAACAGTCAAATTTTCAGTATTCTGTTTCGCTGCATAAATAACGTAATTATTTCTAATGCCGAGAATTTTAATTTTTATTAATCTACACCAGCCTCTTTGTTTTTATTTTTTAAAGTATCTATTTACACCCCATGAAGAGTTGATAACAGCAAGAAGAGAAACACCTACATCTGCGAATATTGCCATCCACATATTTGCAATTCCAAAGACACCAAGTATCATAACTATTATCTTTACACCAAGTGCAAATACAATATTTTCCATTACTACTTTTTTATTAATATGAGCAATTTTTAATAAATCAGATATTTTTGATGGTTCATCTTTCATTATTACAACGTCAGCTGATTCAACAGCTATATCACTACCACTGCCTCCCATAGCTATACCAATATCTGCAAGTGATAATACAGGAGCATCATTTACCCCATCCCCAACAAATACCACGTTATTTTTATGTGAAGCTTTAATCTCTTCAAGCTTAGCAACTTTATCCTGTGGTAGAAGATTTGTAAATATATTTGATAACTGTATCTTTAGTTTTTCTCCTACACTCTTTCCAATAGATGCATTATCACCAGTTAGCATAAAACTTTCGATACCATACTTTTTAAGTGAAGAGATAGTTTCTGCAGAATCCTCTTTTATTTCATCAGATATATAGATATATCCTAAAAACTCATTGTCTCTTGCTACATATATAATTGTTCCAGGATATTCTTTCTCTTCAGCTTTTATATTGTATTTTTTCATCAGTTCATAATTTCCAACCATAATTATCTGGTTATTGTAATAAGATGTTACTCCGAAACCACTTAGTTCATTGTATCCGTTAATAAGAGTTTCATCAATACCTCTATCTTTCTGTTGAAGAATTGCTTTTCCAATAGGGTGTGATGAATAAAATTCACCTATCTGAGCAGTTTTAAGTAAATCTTTTTCATCTGTACCTACTGCTTCAATTCTATCTATAGCAAATTTTCCTTTTGTAAGTGTACCTGTTTTATCAAATACAACTGCATCGACATAATTTAGAGCTTCTAGATAGTTTCCCCCTTTTATAAGTATACCCTGTTTTGATGCCTGGCCAATACTGCTAAAGAAAGTAAGTGGTACTGATAATACAAGGGCACAAGGACATGAGATAACTAAAAATATCAGAGCTCTACCAAACCACATATTGAAGTTTCCAAATATTAGTGGAATTCCAAGTCCTACAGTAAGTGCGAGAATTACCACTATTGGAGTGTAATATCTTGCAAACTTTGTTATAAATTTTTCAGCTTTTGCCTTTTTATTTCCTGCATTTTCAACCATTTCAATAATCTTACTTACAGTTGAATTTTGAAATAGAGTAGTAACTCTTATTTCTAAAGTACCATTTCCATTTAAACTACCACTAAGCACATTATCTCCAATAGTAACATCTACTGGAAGTGACTCACCAGTAAGAGCAGATGTGTTTAGAGAACTTGTCCCTTTGGTAATTATCCCGTCAACAGGAATTTTTTCTCCAGATTTAACAATTATCAAATCATTAATTTTCAGAGTTTTAGGAGATACCTGAATTAATTCTCCTGCTCCATTTAATATATTTGCATATTCTGGTCTTATATCTAAAAGCTTTTTTATTGATTTTCTCGAATTTGATACAGCCTTACTTTGGAAAAACTCACCTATTTTGTAAAATAGCATAACTCCAACAGCTTCGTTAGTTTCTCCAAGATAAAATGCTCCTAAAGTGGCAATTGTCATAAGGAAGTTTTCATCCATAAAATTTCCTTTGTTTAAGTTTTTAAGTGAATGTACAATAACATCTATACCAAGTATTAAGTAAGCAAAAATAGCCAGTGACAGTTTAGTAGTTTCACTATAATAACCAGCTACTATTGATGCTATAAATGCAACTACTCCAAAGATAATAAGAAATAGTTCTTTTTTTCCTGCCTTTTCTTCATCTTCAATTTTATCGTTATTTTCTTCCTCAAAAAGGTTATCAGAAAGAGGAAGTATTTTAGTTCCTGGTTCTATTGCATCAGCAAATATATTTATCTCTTTTAAAAAATTATGCTCATCATAGTCACCATCTGCTTCCACAACAAATCTTTTTTTATACAGATTTATAGTTGCTTCTTTAACTCCTTTCATATTTGATGCTTTATCCTGGATTTTACCTGCACAACCAGCACAGTCAAGATTTAAAACTTCGTATTCAAACTTAGTCATATTGGCCTCCGTATTTATTATCAAAAATTAAACATAGTATATACCCCTATACCCTATAAATTAAATTTAACATATTTGACTTTGGATGTCAAGAATTTTATTGATTAAGAGATGGACA
>NZ_JADRHM010000016.1 GCF_018205345.1 Fusobacterium sp. DD2 | reverse complement strand
AGGCTGTTGCATCTCTAAAGTCATAAAAATATAATTCTCTTAGCTTTCAATAGTTCCTATTTATATTGCTTACAGAAAGAAAATTTGAAACTCACTTCGTTCAGACAGTCAAATTTTCGGTATTCTGTTTCGCTTCATAAATAACGTAACTATCTCAAATGCCGAGAATTTTATTTTTTACGTATTTGCAACAGCCTTTTTATTGATTATTTTATCTCCTTTATAAATCTATAAATTTTTTTATAGTTAAATTAAAAAATTAAGATATTAACTATAGTATTTTATATTTTTCATTTTATGAACAAACCGTTCGTTTCAACTTGAAACGAACTAATAGCAATATTTATTTTTACAATTACTTTATCTCTCTGGATTTACCAAACAAAATTCTTCATTTATTTTAATTACCAAATAAATTAAAACTTCTAAAAATTTAAAATAAATCTCTTTATTCCTTTTTTCATCCAAAGTATTTGTTCCATGCCCATAAATATTTCTCAATTGCATTCCATTGGCTAGCCTCGCATTTAATACATAGTTTAAATATTTAGCTTCATTCTTAGCTAACAATGTACTTTCTTCTTTAATCATTTTATTATTTTTTAATAAATCTAACTCTTTTTTAAATTTTAGTCTATAACTACTACATACTGCATCCATCATATATAATTCACGTAAAATAAATATCATTTTATAGTTTTTGAATTTAAGAATCCCCTCATCAGTTTCATATAAAATTTCATTCTGCAATAAAAAATCAATAGATGGTACTTGATATTCTTCAAAAATCTGTTTTGATACTTTTTCTTTCACTATTAATTTATAAAAACTGTCATATTGATCTTCAATTCCATTTACATAACTTAATAGCGATTGATTAGAAAATAATAATGTTAATATATTTACAATTTTCGGATTAGTCTCGTCAATGTAAATATACTTATCAGGTATTAAACTTTTTACATTTTCAAACTTAAGTTGAGTAGATACATAGGCTAACATTTCACGACTAATCTGTTTATACTTACAAAATAAATCAAATTGCTTTAACACACTTTCAATTTCAGCCATAATGCATTTACACTTTTCAAGATAGCTTAAACCTTCTGATGGTAAACTAAGAGTAAAACCTTGTATATTAAATTCATCGTTTAAGTACTCCATAAAAAACCACTCTAATACTTCTTCTAGCCTTATCCCTTTACTTTTTAGAAACTCATAATACGTCATTAAATCAATTTCAATTTTCAAATTTTTTTGTTGAAAAGCTACTCCATTAGTATAATGGTTCTTTCCTTGAGGCAATAAACATTTTTCAAAAACTCCTACCTCATGTTCCCTACTTACACTGGAAATTCTACATTGAAAATCAACAAATTCAAAAATATGAATAAAATTATTTAAAATAGTCGGATAATCAAGATATTTTTCTAACCAGTCCAAACTATAGTATATTTTGTACAATAGCTCATTTCCATCTTCTTCGGTTTTACAAACTACTTCCTCTTGTTGATTCTCATTATATGTTATTTCATAACCAATTGAACGCCCTTTCTGTAAGCATTTATCAACAAGCTTGTCATATATTTCCTTAGCTCTTATTTTTTCAGGAATACTGATTTCTTTGTTCAGAATCTTTGGGGTATGAATAATCTTCTCAATATACTTTATTTTGTTAAAATCTTCTGTTATATAATTATGAATTAATTCAGTTATCTCTTCTTCTATTAATTCTAGCAAAGATACTTTAAAACTATTTTTTTTATCCTCATTAAATTCTATATCCATTATGACTTCAAATGCATCTTGATTGCTAAAAATATAATCTTTTATAGTAGTTTTATATTGCATGATAACATCTTTATATTTTAGGATTTCTCTCAAATGTATCTTTTCAAGTTTCAATATCTTTTTAAAATTTTGATTAGAAACCTTTTCACATAACTTATTTGAATTAAATAAATACCAAAAATTATCTATGTAAATAGCATCTATATCCGACACTATCTCATATATATTATCATTATCTATCTTATTAAAGAACTTATTAATAATTTTTTTTATCTGCTGATTTTTTAACTGGTAATCCTCTATACCTTTATCTACCCAAATTTCATGATAAGTGTCATTATCAAGAAATAAACTAATATTTTCAAGTTCTAAAACTTTATTTAAATTATCATATTCTAGTAAAGGAGTAAAATTACTTAGCATCTCTTGAACATCTTGTAAATAAGCACGTTGTAATTCTCTGCTATTTTCATGATATTTTATCGTCATTAATCATCCTCCAATAATTTTTATGAAAGTTAAAAAAATAAAATTCTTGGCACTAGACGCAAAACTATTTCTAGCTAAGAGAATTTTATTTTTCAAACCTTTAAAAATGCAACAACCTTTTTTTATCTCTATTTTATTTCTTTCAAAAATCTATCTATTCCATCTTTCCAGTGAGAAATTGGCCCTACTACACTTTCAGCTTTTCTGCTGTCAAGTTTTGAGTATTTAGGTCTTTTAGCAAGTGGTTTAAAATCCTCTGATTTAGCACGTTCAAGTTTATCAAGGCCACCAGTTTTACCCAGCACATACTTCACCTGGTCATACTTAGAGCACTCTCCAAAATTAGAAAAATGATAAAGTCCATAGATATCCTTTTCTATCATACTCCATGTAAAGTTTACCAGATCTTTTGTATATGTAGGAGCTGATACCTGGTCATCTACTACTCTTACTTCATGTTTTTCCTCTGCCCAGCCTATTACCTTTTTAACAAAGTTATCATTTAGAGCTCCAAATATCCATGATGGTCTTATCACCAAAGTTCTATTGTATTCAAGGGCATGCTCTCCCATAAGTTTTGACTGACCATATAGTGATACTGGATTAGGAATATCATCCTCAGTGTATGGAGTATCTTTTTCTCCATCAAATACATAGTCTGTTGAATATGTTACAAAAAATATTCCCAATTTTTTACATATTCCTGCTATTCCTAAAGGTGCATAGCCATTTACTTCACAGCATACATCTCTTTCTACTTCAGCCTTATCAACATTATTGTATCCAGCACAGTTAATAATTCCTGTGACCCTGTTTTTAATAGCTTCCTCTTCTATTCTATGGATATCTCTTACATCCAAATCATTATGCCCAAAAGCCACATATCTTATCTTCTTCTCATCAAAATATCTCTGAAACTCTCTTCCTAACTGTCCATGAGCTCCAAGTATCATCACCTTTTCTCCAAAATACCCATGCTGATACTCATTAAATGAGATATTCTTTCTATCTTTTTCTGAAAGTATAAGTAAATCTCTATCTATTCTGTATCTATCAAGTGCCCAGTCTACACCAAGGTCCCTGTCATCCCAGGCAATTCCAAGCTCATACTGAGGCTTATACACATCTGTACACTTATAGATAATCTCATTTTCATCATCAAGAGCTAAAAATCCATGGGCAAATCCCTCTGGAATATAGCACATTCTGTGATTGTCACGAGACAGTTCTACCCCTATCCATTTACCATAGGTTTCACTTCCCTCACGAAGGTCTACTGCTACATCATATATAGCTCCCTTTACCACTCTTATCAGTTTTCCCTGAGAGTGTTTTGTCTGAAGGTGCAGTCCACGTAACACCCCTCTTATAGATTTTGAATGGTTATCCTGTACAAAATTCACATCTAAACCTATCTTTTTAAACTCCTCATGGTTCCAAGTCTCCATGAAAAATCCCCTCTCATCACCAAAAAGAGTAGGCTCAATTATATATACTCCCTCTATCTCTGTTTTTACTTTTCTAAATTTCATTGTCATCACTCGCTAATTTTTTAATTTATACTATATTATACCAAACTTCCCCTTTTTATCCAACACAATAGGTTTCTTACCATTCTCACACATTGTCGTGTGAGAATAGTGTTAGAAAGAATCAAATACAACAAATTATAGCAAAATCATATAGACATATTGATTTTCAAAAACTAAAAGAGTATTATAATAGTAATCAATAAACATATAATCCAATCATTAAACTTCGAACATTATCCAATCCAGTGAACCTCTCCCACTTAAAGCTTTCAGCTTTTGAAGTGGTAGCTTCTTCTTGGGAAGTAGTTGCTTTTGTTAGCCAACTATATTTACCAAGCTATCCCCGTAGTTCCTACGGTTCTTTTTATTTTTAGACTGCCTGTCTTATTCTTAGACCTTCAGCTAATATATTTTTGCTTGCATTTATATCTCTATCGTGATGAGTATGACAAATTGGACAAGTCCACTCTCTTATATCAAGAGTTTTCTTGCCATCATGATGCCCACAAACAGAGCATATCTGGCTTGATGGATATAGTCTATCGATTTTTATTATCTCTCTACCATACCATTTAGCCTTATACTCAAGTTTATTTACAAAACTAGCCCAAGATACATCAACGATAGATTTAGCTAATTTATGATTATGAAGTAATCCTTTTGTATTTAAGTCTTCAATACAAATAATATCGTGGTTTTTGATAATATATGTACTTAACTTATTTAAGAAATCTATTCTCATATTCATAATTTTTTCATGTATCTTTGCTACTTTAATTCTTTGCTTTTGATAGTTCTTTGCTTCGCTTAATTTTCTATTTTCTTTTTTGGCTAATAAAGCTCTTCTTGAAAGTTTTCTCTGTTCTTTTCTTAATTTATCTTCTAGTTGCTTTCTAAATTTAAGATTTTTTATTTTCTCTCCAGTAGATAAAATAGCCATATCTTTAATACCTAAGTCAATTCCTACTGCTGAATTAGTTTTAGGTAGTTCTTCTATATCTGTTTCACACAAAAGAGAGATAAAATACTTACCACTTCCATTACGCGAAATGGTAGCAGATTTTACTTTGCCTTTTATTTCTCTATGCACTTTTACTTTTATTAATTCTTTCAATTTTGGAAGTTTTAACCTATTTTCAAAAATATTTACAGTTCCATTTTGATTATTAGTTGTATAGCTTTGTACAGGATTTTTCTTGGATTTGAATTTAGGAAAACCAATTGACTTATCTCTAAAAAAGTTTCTATATGCTTTATCTAAATTCATTTGAGCATTAGCAAGAGCAAGACTATCAACTTCTTTTAGAAATTCATATTCTTTTTTATACTTAGCAGGAGTAGTATATTTTAATTTTTTATCAGGATTACCTTTGCTTTCTTCATATGCTTTAATTCTATCATTTAGCATAAGATTATAGACAAGACGAACACAACCAAAAGTTTTACTGAAAAATATCTTTTGTTCATGGCTTGGATAAATTCTAAATTTATATGCTTTTAGTTGTTTCATCAGTCCACCTCCTACAAAATTATTTATTTTATAAACTACTTACATTATATCATATTTTAAAAAATAAAAAGGCAATTCATCGCACTACCTATAGAGGTGGGCGACTTCTTGCCTATTGAGTTAAAGCTTGCAATACCAGCAATAATATAAAATAGCAGATATGGTTGATGGTTTTAAGTTGATAATACTATGTAAAACTGTGATTTTGGGAGGAATCGATATGAAAAAGATTTTATTAGGAATGCTTACACTGGGATCTGTTGTTGCACTGGGAAGCAATAACAATATGTATGTGAAAGCAGGAGTAAGTCTTGATTCAAGATTTTCAAGAGTTAACGTTGAAGATGTTGGAAAATTTAAGGCAAAAGGTAAAGTGGGAAATTCAGTTAATCTGGAACTGACAAGATCATTATCTGAAAAGGTTGAACTTGGTGTGGGAATAGGATATATAAGAAGTAGAGGAACAGCTACTTTGGAAAAAGAATTTACTTATTTGACTAAAAGCAGTGATATTCAAAAGGTAGATGTTAATAAGCTGGAAAGTAATGAAGAGATTGAGTCTGAAATCTCTGCTCTTGATAGTAAAATAGCAGGAATTGATAAAGATTATACAAGAATCCTTAATAGCAAAACCACTAGGATAATAAAAACAGTAGAAGATGTAAGAAATGAATTAAAGGATGAGATGCTTAAATTTTCTTTAGCTGAAAATGCTAAAGATCCAGATAGTCAACCAGAGAAAGATGTTAGAGAGGAAATTGATGACGTTGTTGATGGAATTCTTGAAGAGGTGGTAAAGCCAAGTAAAAATTCAACTGATTTAGCAAAAAATTTAGAAAAATATATAGATGAACTTGAAGAAATAGAAGACGATGGAGTAATAAAGTATGACCCTCTCGCTCCTGAAATGAAAGATCTGATAGAGAAATATGTTTATGCTCAACCAGTATCTGAAGTAACTGAGGTTAATAAAGCAGAATTAGAGAAGCTATTAAAAGAAAAAGAGAACTTAATAGCTGAGAAAAAAGAGATTTTAAATAAATTACAAATGGAGAACAAGAAAATTGTCAGAAGAACCATAAAAGCAGAAATACCTAGATATGACTCTTTCCCTCTATATGTAACTGGAAAATATAATTTTAACACTGATTCAGAGATAAAACCTTATGTGAAAGTTGATTTAGGATACTCATTTAATAGAACCAGAGGACATGCTTCATATTCTGATACAATTACAATGGATGGTAAAAATAGAGTTCTTATTACAGAATATATAAAACCAAAGGTAAAAAATGGTATCTATTATTCAGCTGGTGTTGGTTTAGAGTATTATAACTTTGTAACTGAGCTGGCATATGTACATAGAGATGCAAAAATAAAATGGTCAGATGGAAGCAAATCTAAGTATAACAATAATCTTGTCCAATTTGCAGTTGGTTACAGATTTTCTTTTTAACCTTTATTTAGATATTTAGAAAAACTTAAATTAACATAAAAAGAGTGGTCTGCGACCACTCTTTTTATACTAATTTATTATTTTTAACCTTCTCTATGCCTAAATCAGCATTCTTTTCCACCAGTTATACTTTATCCACCCTATGTTCTGCAATGGCTTTTAGAGCTATTTCAAGACCTCTCGTTATCCTTGATAACTCCATTGATGGCATATTTTTCTTATCTACCACCTGCTCAGGTATAAATGGCACATGTATAAATCCACCTCTCACTTCATAAAGACCTTGCTTATCAAGATAGTAAAGGAGTGAGTACATAAGGTGATTGCACACATAAGTTCCTGCACTATTTGATACAGATGCTGGAATATTTTCTTTTTTCATCTCATCTACCATGGCTTTTATAGGAAGTGTTGCAAAATATGCATTCTCCCCATCTTCAAATATAGCTGTATCTATTGGCTGATACCCCTCATTGTCAGGAATTCTTCCATCTTCAATATTTATACCCACTCTTTCTACAGTGATATCAAACCTTCCACCAGCCTGACCTACACATACTACAGCATCTGGCTTCTCTCTATCTATTGCTTCAAAAAGCTTCTTTGCTGATTTTTTAAATACAGTTGGCACCTGCACCTTGACTACCTCAATATCTCCAATCTTATCTGGAAGAGATTTTACAGCTTCCCATGCTGGATTTATCTTCTCCCCTCCAAATGGATCAAATCCTGTTATAACTATTTTCATATCTTTCCTCCTTTAAAATGCAAGTGTATACATAACTATAATGTGAAGAATAAGCATAACTATTGCTACTGGAAATTGAGCAAAGATTACACCATTCTTATTCTTCATTTCCAATAATGAAGCTGGAACAATGTTAAAGTTGGCAGCCATAGGTGTCATCAGAGTTCCACAATATCCAGCTGTTAATCCTAAAGCTCCAACTATAGCTGGATTTCCTCCAAGATTAATGACAAATGGTACTCCTATTCCAGCTGTAATTACTGCAAAAGCTGCAAAAGCATTACCCATTATCATTGTAAATATTGCCATTGCCACACAATATCCTATAACACCAAATAATCTACTATCTGCGGGGATTATACCTCCCATAAATCCAGCTATTACTGCACCTACTCCCGCTTTTGAGAAAACTGCTCCCAAAGCTCCTAAAAGCTGCGGAAGTATTACTGTAGGTCCCATTTGATGCAAAAGTCTGCTTGAATCATAAGGAATATACTTAGCCTCTTCCTTTGTAACAATCATAGTTAATATTATTGCTGCCAATGCTCCAAATCCAAGTCCTACAAGTCCTCCAAGTTTTGTAAATTGAGCAACTGCAAATGCAACTACTCCTATTGATAAAGCTGGTAGAAATAGTAAGTTTCCAATCTCTTCCGCTCTCTTTTCTCTCTTTTCAGGAGAACTATTTACCAGAGATCCAACATGGACACTTTTTGTCACTGTAAGTACTCCCATTACTACTAATATTCCCCCTACCAGTGCCTTGTTCATATAGGCACCACCCAGGAATATTATTCCAAACAGTATCCAGAACAATGCACTTGTTACTCTTTTCTCATTTTTCTTATCATTATATGCGTATATTCCTCCAATTATAAGGACTATTCCACATATTATATACATAATCTCAAGAATTGTCTTAATAATTAATTTGATATCCATTATTTATCACCTCTTGTTTTTCTAATTTTAAGGTCAAATAAATAATTTCGTATAATAACTACCACTATACTTATTCCAGCCATAATAAGGCTTGCTTTGGCAATAGCATATGGTTCCACACCTTTTATTCCAAGTTCCTGCATAGTTCCAACTATTAGAAGAACTCCAGCAGAGGCCACAAATCCATTTTGCCCAAAAAAGTTTCCATAGTTTTCTACTGAATTGGCAAATCCTTTGATTTCTTCATCTATCTCAGATGTAACCTTTCCCTCTTTTTCAGCAGCTCCTTTAGCCATAGGATAAATAAGCGGTCTAATAAATTGAACGTGTCCACCTATTCTAAGTGATAATATTGCTGCAATAGTTCTTATTATTGCATACACACTTAGCACTTTTCCACAAGTAGCACCTTTAATCTTTGCAATACACATTGCTGCTCTTTCACGTAATCCATTTCTTTCAAGAACACCTACTACTGCAAGTGTCAGTAACAGAAGAGTCATATATCTTGTGCTTACAAATGCATTTCCAAGAATAGATAATACCTGAATAAAATCTATTCCAGCACAAATTCCTGTCGCAAGACCTGCTATTATAACTACTGCAATAGTGTCTAATTTTAAAGTAAAACCAACTAAAATTATAAGTACACCAATAAGTTTCAGCATCTTTACCCTCCTATATTTATATAGTATATTAATAACCTGATATCATATTACTTTGTAAATATAAAAAAATCAATATTTCTATATAATTTTTTTTATACAAAAAGACGCCTCAAAACAAGGCGTCTTCTTTTAAATTATTTTAATTACTTATTTTTTATCCACAACATTCATTTTAATAGCTTGGAATTTACAAGTGTCGAAGCAGATTCCGCATCCTACACATTTATCCTCTATTACATGATGTTTTTCTTTTACAGCTCCTTCAATAGCCCCTACTGGACATTTTCTAGCACAAGCTGTACATCCTTTACAGTTATCTTCTATGATTTCTGCTTTTCTTAACTCTTTGATTCCGCTTACAATAGCCTTAGTAGGACATTTTGTAGCACAGATTCCACAAGAGATACATTTAGATGGATCAATTTTAGCAAGGTTGTTTTCAACTGTGATAGCTCCAACTGGACAGTTTTTAGCACAGATTCCGCAACCGATACAAGCTGTTTTACAGTTTTGTCTTGCAACTGCACCTTTATCTTTAGAAGAACATGTTACAGTAACAACGCTCTTTTGAGGTACCATTGCGATAACGTTCTTAGGACAAGCTTTTTGGCAAAGTCCACAAGAGATACATTTATCTTCATCAACTTCTGCAATTCCACCTGCATTAACTTTTATTGCTCCTACTGGACAAACTTTTTCACAATCTCCATGTCCAAGACATGCATATTGACAAGATTTGTCTCCAGCTGCATATAGCATCATAGCAGCACAAGTTTGAAGTTCTCCATCAAATTCATATATTTTTTTAGTGTTGTCATGATTACCTTGGCATAGAACTCTAGCAACTTTTTTCTCAGTTGAAGCTTCTACGCTTGCTCCCATAATTTCACCAATTTTAGCAGCTACTGCACCTCCACCTGGAGCACAAAGTGACATTGATACACCTTGTTCTACAATAGCAGCTGCGTATCCAGAACATCCTGGATATCCACATCCTCCACAGTTTGCACCTGGAAGAACACCGATTATTGCTTCTATCTTAGGATCTACTTGGACTTCAAATTTTATTGAAGCATAGGCTAGGAATAGCCCCATAGCAAGTCCTGTTAACCCAAGCACAATAGCTGGTATTAATACTGCGTTCATAATTACCTCCACTTTCTATTATATTTGCATACCACTGAATCCCATAAATGCCATAGCAAGTAATCCTGCTGAAATAAACGCAATTGGAATTCCTTTAAATGGTTCAGGAATTGCTGAGTATTCTATTCTTTCTCTAACTCCAGCAAGAAGAACCAATGCTAGTGAGAATCCTACTGCAACTGAAAATCCATTAACTAATGTTTCAATGAAATTATAGTTTTCTTGGATATTGATGATTGCAACCCCTAGTACCGCACAGTTTGTAGTGATAAGAGGTAGGAAAACTCCCAATGCTTTATATAATGATGGTGATGTCTTTGCAATAGCCATTTCAACGAATTGAACTAGTGCAGCAATTATCAATATAAAAGCAATTGTTTGCAAATATTCTAAGTTAAATGGAACTAATAAAAATTGATATACAAGCCAAGTAACACCAGATGCTATTGTAATAACGAATGTAACTGCCATTCCCATTCCTAATGAAGCATCAACTTTTTTAGATACTCCCATAAATGGACAACATCCAAGGAACTTAGCAAAGATAACGTTATTTATAAATATGGCACCGAAAATTAAACTGAATATACTTCCTATACTCATTTATTACCCCTCCCTACTTTTTTTCAATTGAAGATAGTTAAGGAAAGCTTTCATGAATGCAATTGTAATAAATGCTCCAGGAGCTAGGATGAATATCAATGCTGGGCTATAAGCTGCAGGTGCAACTTGAGCTCCAAATATTGTTCCGTTTCCTAGTGCTTCTCTAACTATTCCTAATACTGTAAGTGAAAGAGTAAATCCAAGTCCTGATCCGATACCATCTAGGAATGAAGCGAATACACCATTTTTAGATGCGAAACTTTCTGCTCTTCCAAGTACTATACAGTTAACAACGATAAGTGGGATAAATAATCCTAATACCTTAAATAACTCTGGAGTATAAGCTTCCATAACCATTTGTACAATTGTAACTAATGACGCAATGATCATGATATATGCTGGGATTCTTACTTGAGAAGGTATTAATTTCTTAAATGCAGAAATCAGTAAGTTTGAACAAGCAAGAACTGCCACAACTGCAAGTCCCATAGCAAGTCCGTTCATTGCTGAACTTGTAACTCCAAGTGTTGGACAAAGTCCTAAAAATAATACGAAAATAGGGTTTTCTTTGAATATTCCGGCCAATAGTACTTTACCATAATTTGTCTTCATTAATTCATCCCCCCATCTTTAAAAGCATTAAGTGCTTTTATAATTCCTGTATACACAGCACGAGGAGAAATTGTTGCTCCAGCAAATGCGTCTGCTGATTTATTAAATTCGTAAGATACATCTTTTCCTACCCAGTGATCTTGCCACTCGATACCACCAATTTTAGCTCCTAGTCCTGGAGTTTCTGATTGGTTAACTATTCTTAGTCCAGAAATTGATCCATCTAAATTAATACCAAGTATAAATGTGATATCTCCTCCATACCCTGGAGTAGCAACTGTTGTAACATATCCAACTTTAGTTCCCTCTGCGTTATATCCAGGAATGAATTTTAATCCGTCTGATTCTACAGCTTCGCTGTCATCAAATTTAGCAGCTGCTGCTAAAACTTCTTGTTTAGCTGCATTTTGAGTTTTCTCGTTGTTAGCAGCTATAACAGTTTTAGTAAAGTCATTTACTAACCCTAATATTCCAGCTGAGATAGCAGCTATAACTAATAGAACTAATCCATAATGTACAAATCTATTTTTCATTAGCTTTCACCTCACCAAATTTTTTAGGTTTAGTATATCTATTGATTAATGGAACGAATCCGTTCATTATCAAGATAGAATATGCAACTCCTTCAGGATATCCACCTTTCATTCTAATAAGTGAAATTAGAAGTCCTAAGAAGAATGCAAATATTACTCTTCCTTTTGTTGTATATGGACTTGTAACCATATCTGTAGCCATGAAGAATGCTCCTAGGAATAATCCTCCTGAGAATATATGCATTATTGGGTCTCCACCCATTGCCCATGTCAATACAAATACAGTACCAATTATGATTGCTGGTACTTTCCAGTCAATTTGTTTTTTAATAATTAGGTAGATTCCACCGATTAATAGTGCTAAAGCTGAAACCTCTCCGATACATCCTCCCATTCTTCCGATGAATGCTTGCATGTAAGGGTTTCCACCTTCGATTAATGCAGTGTTAAGATCTAGTCCTCTCTTCATTGCGTCAAGAACTGTAGCTCCACCTTTTCCATCATATGCAAATGTAGTGATTGCAACTGGCCAAGAAGCTTGAACAAATGCTCTTCCTACTAATGCTGGGTTAAATACATTGTGTCCTAATCCACCGAAAACCATTTTTCCTAATCCGATAGATACAACACAACCTACTATAACGTAAGGTAATGGCATAATAACTGGAATAACAAATGAGAATAAAATTCCTGTTAATATAGCACTACCGTCAAATACAGATACTTCCTGTTTCATTATTTTTTGACAGATAAATTCAGTAACAATACAAGTAAGTATAGACACTGCAGTTACTATGAATGCTCTCATACCGAATACGTATACAGCAAACAAGAATGCTGGAACTAATGCTATAATTACATCATACATTACTTTTTCAACTGTTTCTGATGTTCTTATATGAGGCGATGGCCCCATTTTCAAAATATTAGTCACTTTTCCCTCCTGACAACTTAATAACTCTGTGTTATCTTTTATTGGCTATTCTTATTTCTTTTTCATAGCTCTTAATTTAGCTTTTCCTATTTTGATAGCTTCTGTTAATGGTCTATTAGCTGGACATATGTAAGCACATGATCCACACTCGATACAATCCATTAAATTATATGCTCCTATCTTATCCCATTGTTCAAATGCTGCAAGTCTTGCAAACATTAATGGTTCTAATCCCATAGGACATGCGTCAACACATTTTGCACAACCTATACATGATTTTGGTTTGTATGGGTTTGTTTCTTCTTTTGTTAAAGCTAATAATCCTGAAGTTCCTTTAATAACTGGTGCCTCTTCTGAGAATTGTGCCATTCCCATCATAGGTCCTCCCATTACTAATTTATCAACTATCTCTCTATTTACACCGCAGTGGTCTAATAGATATGAGAATGGTGTTCCTATAGCAACTTTTACGTTCTTAGGATTTGCTATTCCTTTTCCAGATACTGTAACTACTTTTTCTATTAATGGAATTCCATTTACAATTCCGTCATAGATAGCTGCTGCAGTTCCTGTATTTTGTACAACAACACCTACAGCTGATGGAAGTTTTCCAGATGGAACTTGTCTATCTAAAACAGCTTTAATAAGTTGTTTTTCTCCACCTTGAGGGTATTTTGTCTTCAGTGGAGCGATCTCTATTCCTGTTCCCTCTGCAGCTTTTTGCATTGAAGCAATTGCTTGAGGTTTGTTTTCTTCTATACCAACGATAGCAGTTTCAACTCCAAGTATTTTCTTGATTATTTGGATACCTTTTATTATTTTTTCTGGATGCTCAAGCATTAATCTGTTGTCTGAGTTTAAGTAAGGTTCGCATTCAGCTCCATTTAATAATAATGTATCAATTTTTGTGTCTGCTGGAGGATTTAATTTAATGTGTGTAGGAAAACTTGCCCCTCCTATTCCTACTATTCCTTTTTCTCTGATCATTGCAAGTAGATCTTTTTTGTCTGCAGTTTCCCAGTTTTCAATCTTTGGTAATTCTGCCCATGTATCTTGCTCGTCATTTTCAATGATCACTGTGTTAATTCTTCCCATTAGTGGAAATACGTGCTGTTCAATTTTCTTAACAGTTCCACTTACAGGAGAATGGATAGGTGAAGACATAAATGCTTGTGAATCAGCAATTTTTTGTCCTTTTAATACCTTATCACCGATTTTTACCAATGGATCTAGTGGTGATCCGATATGTTGCAATAGTGCTACATATATCATTTTTGGTGCTTTTAATACTTCAACAGGTGCATTTTCTGTTTGAAGTTTATTTTCAGGTGGATGAACTCCTCCTCTAAAACCAAAAAATCTCATAATCAATCTCCTTTCGATATAAAGTTAATTACTACTAAACTAAGTGTATCATATTTAATAGTATTTCTCAATATTTTTTTACTTATTTCTCCATTACTTTTTGTTACGTTTCTGTATTAAATTTACTGTTTTTAAATCATTTTTGACTCTACAGGTCATGAATTTATCATTTCCATATAAAAAGCCAGTTTCCGCTGTTTAACTTTATCAAACTTATCAGATATATTTGAAATAATAACTATTAATATTTTAAATGATAAGTTATATTTAACATCTAATATTTGTATAATTATTTTTGCAATATAAAGAGCCAGCCTAAGCCAGCTCCTTATAAAACTATATCAAGTTTTTTACTTAACTGTAATTTTAATGTTTCTGGTTGCTATTTTTTATTGTACTTCTGCATTATATTCTGAAGTTTTACATCATTTATCATATCAACTGCACAGCTCACTGCACTGTCCATCATCTTGTCCACTTCTTCTCTTTCCTCTTTTGAGAACTGTCCAAGTACGTAGTCCACTGTGTCATATTGACTTTTACCTATACCACATTTGATACGTAAAAACTGGTCTCCAAGATGAGATATAATAGATTTTATTCCATTATGCCCTCCTGAGCTTCCTTTTTCCTTTATTCTTAATTTACCTACTGGCAGATCCATATCGTCATATATAACAATAAGATCATGTGCAGGATCCAATTTATAGAAATTTACAACTTCAATTATTGAATTTCCACTGAGATTCATAAATGTCTGAGGTTTTAAAAGTAAAACCTTCTCTCCATTTACATTTGCCTCACTTATCAGTCCCTGAAATTTTTCTCTTTCATTTGTTACTCCAAGTTTATCCTGAAGTTTTCCAAGTACATCAAAACCAACATTATGTCTTGTGTGCTCATATTTGCTCCCTGGATTTCCCAGTCCTACTACCAACTTCATCTGTTAATTTTCTCCTTCTTTTCTCCCTAGCATGTTGCATTAAATGTAAATTTAGCAAGTCCTCCTAGAGATGTTTCTCTATATTCTTCTTTCATATCCTTACCTGTTTGACCCATAGTAAGTACTACCTGGTCAAAGGTAACTCTGTTTTTTCCATCTGTATACAGACAATATACTGCTGATTCAAGTGCTCTTGATGCTGCAGCTGCGTTTCTTTCAATACATGGAACCTGTACATATCCTCCTACAGGGTCACAAGTCAGTCCTAAGTGGTGTTCAAGTGCCATTTCTGCTGCATATTCTATCTGGTCTAGGCTTCCTCCTAATAGGAAACAAGCCATTGCTGCAGCCATTGAACATGCTGATCCAACTTCAGCCTGACATCCACCTTCAGCTCCTGAAATTGTTGCATTTTCTTTAATAAGGTTACCTATTATTCCTGCTATTGCAAGTCCTTTTAAGATATCCTTTTCATCTATTTCATACTCCTCTTTCATTGCATATAGAAGTCCAGGTATTACTCCACAAGATCCACATGTAGGAGCTGTAACTACTCTTCCTCCACTTCCATTTTCCTCTGCAACTGCAAGTGAGTAAGCAAATATTCTTCCAACAAATCCACTCTTAGTGTGATTTGCTCTTGATTTTCTATAGAATATAGATGCTTTTCTTGGGTATTTAAGTGTTCCTGGAAGTACTCCTGTTGCCACTATACCTCTTTGTACTGCATCTTCCATAGCTTCCCAGATTTGGATAAGATAGTCAAATATTCCCTCTCCTTCACATTCAACTACATATTCCCAAAGCTCTTTCTGGTTCTCATTACACCACTGTTTAATCTGAGACATCTTATTGAAGTTATATACCTTACTTCCACCATGTCTCGCCTGGTTAAGTTCCATTATTGTTCCTCCACCAACTGAGAATACCAGCCATTCATCAATCTTCTTATCGTGCCCATCGTAAGCTCTAAACAACATTCCATTTGGGTGATAAGGGTGAATATACTCAGGTTTCCATATGATCTCTGTAGGTGCAGGGATAAGTGTTTTCTTGATTATCCAGTCTGTTAAGTGCCCTTTACCTGTAAGTGCAAGTGATCCATATAGCTCAACTTCAAATCTTACAGCATCTGGATTTTTCTCCTTAAATCTTCTAGCTGCTCTTTCTGGTCCCATTGTATGGGAACTCGATGGTCCATTTCCAATCTTAAATAATTCCTTTAACGTATCCATATACTACCTCCACTTTTATTTTATATACCTCAATATTTTCTCCAACCCTATAGAAAATAATAAAGACGCAATAAATACAAACCCTCCACCTAGAGGGATAAACCACACTGGACTTGGATAGATGCCTAAAAGCCATCTTATCACAAAGGTTAGCACAGTTATAATCATAGCGTGAACCAGATATACATTAAATGTGTGTCCAGCTAGGTTTTTAAAATTGTAGCCAAATTTTAAATTGTTAAAAGTGAAATAGAGCAAAAAAGCTCCTCCTGCCACAAAAGGCAGGTTATAGTTATAGACTATCACAGATTTTGTATATTGCATAGCAACACACATACTTCCCAGGGATAAAAATGTACCTGCCAGTCCCCAATTCCGGCTAACCTTTACATCTTTTAATGAGTATCCCAGGATAAAATAGCCTATATAGTTTAAAAATCTGAAATAGTTAAAGTACCAGAAATATTTAAGATACCTCAACATATCATCTCTCTCATAAAATCTGATTTTTATAAGTAGCTCCTGTGTCGCCACAAGAATTATTCCAAATATTAAAAATGTATAACCTAATTTTCTAAAATTCTCCTCTCCTATTTTAAAGCGTAGCCTTATAAGGAAAGGTGTTAGAAGGTAAAGACCTATGCACATATAAAGGTACCACATATGATAGTATGGTGCTCCTTCATAAAATGCCTTTACTGGTAACCACCAGTTTTTATCTCCCTTTATATAAATCTGTAAATAGAAAAATCCAAAATACACTACACTCCATATAAGAGTGGGAATATATATCTTTTTCCATACCTTTTTATAATATTCTTTATAATCAATATTACCTTGATCCCAAAGAGCATACCGTCCACTTATTATTACAAATAGGGGTACTGCTACTCTGCACATTGAGTCATATATATTTGCCCAGGTAAAATAACTTCCACCTATCTCCATATAGTCAACTATATAGTCAGATGCCAAATGGATTATTATCACCATAAAGCATGCAAGGACTCTCAATCCATCTATATTATTCTCTCTTTTCATCAAAACTCCCTGAGTTTATAAAAAAGAAAGAGTGGAGAAAGCTTTCACTCTCCCAGCTTTTTCCACTCTATAACAGTTATTGTCTAATTTGTCCTTTGTATTCTTTTGCAATTAGAGCAAGAACTTTTTCAATTACTCCATTGATCTCTTTTTCATCAAGTGTCTTAGTTTTATTTCTAAGTACAATGCTTATAGCTGCTGATTTCTTATCTGCATCTATCTTCTCACCTTGATATACGTCAAATATATCAACTTTTTCAATTAGAGGTGATACTCTTTTTATTGCATCTACCATATCTCCAACAAGTACATCTCTATCAAGAACGATAGCTAAGTCTCTTGTTACTTCTGGATATTTAACAATGCTTTCATATTTTATAGTTTTCTTTCTGTATTTAGCAAGTTTTGCAAGATTTAACTCTGCAATATACACTCTTTCTCTTTTGATTTCCATTTTTTCCTGAACGTCTGGGTGGATCTCTCCAAATACTCCAACTACATCATTTCCAATAGAGATCTCTGCACTTCTTCCTGGGTGGAAGTTAGCATCAGTTGTTCTAGAAAGTCTGTATCTTGCTATTCCAAGGAAGTCCATTACCTTTTCAACATATCCTTTTATTGTGTAGAAATCATATGATTCTGGTTTTGGATTCCATAGAGTTCTTTCTGGTCTTCCAGCAAGTCCTATACAGATTCTTAACTCTTCATTTGCAAGTTTTTCTCCAGGTGTGAATATTCTAGATACTTCTGCAAGTCTTAAATCAAATTGGTTTCTGTTTATGTTGTCTCTTATATTTGCAAGTAAGCTCCACATAAGTGTTGGTCTTAATATAGCCATATCTTCACTTAATGGGTTGCTTATATTGATAACTGGGTCCTTTATATTTAAGATTTCCACTGCATTTCTAGGAATAAATGAGTAGTTTACTACCTCTTGTAATCCTATCTCTCTTATGATTTTCTTAGCTTCATCAGTTAATTCAACATTTGGTTCTCTTGTTCCAGCTTGAATATTTTCTACTGGCATAATAGCTTCAATATTGTCAAATCCATACATTCTGATAATCTCTTCATAGATATCTGCAGTTCTTGTAAGGTCTCCTCTAAATGAAGGTGGTGTTACTATTATAGTATCCTGAGATAGTTTTTTAATTCCTAATCCAAGGTTACTTAATATCTTACCAACTACATCTTCAGATATTTCCTTTCCAACGAATTTGTTTAATTTTTCAAAGCTTAAAGGAATTTCGAATTTTTGAGGTTTTTCAACATATCTGTCAATAGCTCCGTCAAGAACCTCTCCACCAGCTATTTCAACAATTAGAGCTACAGCTCTGTCACTTGCTTCTGCTACTCCCTCAGGGTCCATTCCTCTTTCATTTCTGTATGAAGATTCAGTAGTAACACCTAATCTTCTGGCAGTTTTTCTTATATTTGAAGGCTCAAAATTTGCTACTTCAAGGAATATATTCTTAGTTTCAGAAGTGATCTCTGTTTCCACTCCTCCTATGATTCCTGCTATTGCAATAGCCTTGTCATCATTAGCTATAACTAACTCTTCGTTATTTAATTCTCTTTCAACACCATCAAGTGTAGTTATCTTTTCTCCAGGTGTTGCACTTCTTACTACAACGCTTCCATTTTCAACTTTATCAAGGTCAAAAGCATGCATTGGTTGGTTGTATTCAAACATTACGAAGTTTGTAATATCCACTATGTTGTTAATAGGGTGCATTCCCATAGCTCTAATTCTCTTCTTTAGCCATTCAGGAGATTCTCCAACTTTAACATTAGTGATTACTCTACCTCTATATCTTTTACATCTCTCTTTATCTTCAACTGTTACTTTAGCGTATTTTGTAGTTGATTCAATAGTCTCTGTAAAGTTTGCTACTGGGTATTTTACCTTTCTTCCATAGTATGCAGCAATTTCTCTTGCTATTCCTATGTGAGATAGGCAGTCAGGTCTATTTGGTGTTATTTCAAGTTCGAATATAACATCGTCAAGTCCTGCATATTTTCTATACTCTTCTCCAACTGGAGCATCTTCAGGAAGGATAATTATTCCATCTGCATCTTCTCCAAGTCCTAATTCTACTTCTGAGCAAAGCATTCCAAAAGATTCAACATCTCTTATCTTGCTTTTTTTGATTTTGAAATCTCCAGGAAGTACTGCACCAATAGTTGCAACTACTACCTTATCTCCTAATTTGTGGTTAGGTGCTCCACATACGATTTGTAATGGTTCATCCTTTCCAACATTTACTTTAAGTAGTGTAAGTCTATCTGAATTTGGGTGTTTTCCATATTCAACTATCTGTCCTACTACTACATTATCAAGATCTTTACCTTGAATATCTATAGCTTCAACCTCTTGACCAATCATAGTCAAGGCGTTATCTAGCTCTTTTAAATTCTCTTTTATATCTACGTACTGTTTTAACCAGTCTAAAGAAATTAACATTATTCTCCTCCAGAATTACTTAAATTGTTTTAAAAATCTTACATCATTTTCAAAGAAAGCTCTTAAGTCATTTATTCCATGTCTTAGCATAGCTACTCTTTCAATACCCATTCCAAAGGCAAATCCGCTTACTTCATCTGGGTCATAGCCTACTGCTTTTAATACTTCAGGGTCAACCATTCCGCATCCCATGATCTCTACCCAACCGCTATCTTTACACATTCTGCATCCTTTTCCCTTACATACAGCACATTGAATATCCACTTCTGCTGATGGTTCTGTAAATGGGAAGAAGTGAGGTCTGAATCTTACCTCTGTATCTCCGAATATTTTCTTTAATGATTGTGTAAGTATTGCTTTAAAGTTAGCAAATGATATATTTTCTCCTACCATTAACCCTTCCATTTGGTGGAACATAGGTGTGTGTGATATATCGTAGTCAGGTCTATATACTTTACCTGGACATATCATTCTAAATGGTGGTTTGTGTTTTTGCATATATCTGATTTGAACTGGAGATGTTTGAGTTCTTAATACAACATCTTCATTTATATAGAATGTATCTGTAATATCTCTTGATGGGTGAGTCTCAGGAATATTAAGTGCATCAAAGTTCAATGCTACCTCTTCTACTTCTGGACCATCTGCAATATCAAATCCCATTTCAATAAATATCTCTTTCATAAAATCCATAGTCTCTGTAATAGGGTGTGTAGTACCTAGTACATTTCTTTTTCCTGGAAGAGTGATATCAATTACCTCTTGTGCCAGTCTTTCATTTTTTTCTTTCTCTTTAAGTTCAGCATTTTTCTCATCTAATGCTTTGCTTATAAATTCTCTTGTTTCATTAACAAGTTGCCCCATAGCTGGTCTATCCTCAGGAGCTACATCTCTCATTCCTTTAGAGATTTCTGTAAGTGCTCCTTTTTTACCAAGCAACTTTACTCTGATTTCATCTAATTGTTGTAAAGACTCTGCCTTAGATATACTAAGTCCCGCAGTATCTCTTAACTGTGCTACCTTCTCTTTCATTTTTCCTCCCTAATTTAAGGCTTTTATTTCAAACTTTAATTATAAACGTTTTCATGGTTGGTTATAAGCATCTGTGCTGAAACTCAAATCCATTTTTATCTATATATAAAATACCATACTCTCCATCCCTAACAGCCCCTGGATTGAAGAGGGTAATTCCATCTTCTGTATCTAGATATTGAATATGGGTATGTCCAAATACAACAATATCGCAACCTAAGACCTTAGCTCTCTCCCTAATAGAGCCATAATCATATTTTACCCCATATTCATGACCATGAGCCAGAAGGACTTTATGTCCCTCCAGCTCAAGTATCATTTCATCATTATATTTTCTGTCAAATATATCGCAATTGCCTCTTACGATATAGAATTTTGTGTCTGGATATACAAAAGAGAGTTCCTCTCCATCTTTACTGTGATCTCCAGCACATATTACCTGGTCAGGTTTTTCCAGCTCATATATATTCAAAAGTTTCTGAAATCTCATATGAGAATCTGATACAACTAAAATCTTCATCTTTTTATCCTATAAATATAGGAGCCTTACCTTTCTCTAATAATTTCACTCCGTTTTTTCCAACTATTTTTTCAAGGAAATAACTTCTGCTTAGGTTACCCATTATAAATATATCAGGTTCTGATACTTTTTCAAGTACTTCATCATATTTTTTATGGTCAAGTTCCCCTTGGATTACCTCTTTATCATTTTGTTCAAGATACTCTACAAGGTAGTTTTCATCCATCTCTTTACTTATTGTAAATGAGTAGAATTTACTAACCTCTGGGAACATATGGATAAAGTGAGCACAACTTCTGTTAACTTTAACTCCATCGTCATTTCCTATATATACAGTATCGATTTTCTTAAGTGGTTTTTCTCCTACAAGAAGTACAGATTTGTAGTTTCCTTTAAGTATACTTACCTCTCTGTCTCCTAAAATATCATTTTTACCCATAACTAAAAGGTCACAAGTTTTCATATGTTCAGTAACTACTTCAGATATGTTTCCAACATCAAGTGTGAGTTCCTCTTTAAGTCCCTTTTCTTCAAAACACTTTTTAATACTGTCAATCTCAGCCTGTTCTACAGCATTCCATCCCTGTAACATAATAGGTACACGTCCTGCCATAATAAGTCCGTCAGGAGTTGACATAACTTTCTCTCTGTCTACATCTCTAACATAAAGAGCTTCAATTTTAAATCCCAAAGTTCTCTTCAGATAGATAACTGTGTCAATAAGTGCTTTTCTTTCAATTTCGTTTCCAAACAATACTAAGGCTTTTCTCATATAAATCCCCCCACTTATGTGTAATTAATATACGATAAAACTATTCCACTGTTTCCTCTGTTGCCATCTCTTCTTCGTCATCTGAATCGTCTTCGTCATCATCGAAATCATCTTCAGAATCTATATCATCAACGTCGTCAACGATTTCAGCTTCTTCAGCTTTACCATCTAACTCTTCGTCTTCTTCATCTTCAGAGGTTACTCTTGTTATTGAAACTACTTTTTCTTCTTTTCCGTCAACTTTCATGATGATTACACCTTGAGTTGCACGTCCATATAGAACAATATCCTCAACAGCCATTCTGATAACTATTCCAGATGATGTAATAGCCATTAGTTCCTCTCCGTCAAATACGCAAAGTACTGATACTACATCTCCAGTTTTAGCGTTACATCTTAAGTTTATAACACCTTTACCAGTTCTGTTTTGAAGTGGATATTCATCTATTCTTGTTCTCTTACCATATCCATTTTCAGTTATAGTAAGGATTCTTCCGTTCTCAGCATCTTTAATTAGAAGAGCTGATACAACTGAGTCTCCATGTCTTAAAGTAAGTCCTTTAACACCCATAGTATCTCTACCAGTAGGTCTTACATCTTTACATGCAAATCTGATAGAGTATCCATTCTTAGTTGCAAGTAGGATTTCCTCTTCATCTATCTTCTCTATCAGTCCTACATATATTATATCATCATCTTCCTTGATTTTGATAGCTTTAAGACCAGAATTATTTATATTTTTATATTCATCAAGATTTGTCTTCTTAACAAGTCCATTTTTAGTAACAAATATAAGCTCATTTTCCTTAGAGAAATCTCTGGTTCTGATGATAGATCTTATCTTTTCTCCCTCTTCAAGCTTAATTATGTTACTCATCAGTCTTCCTCTAGACTGTTTAGAAGTTTCAGGGATCTCATATACTTTAAGGTTGTATACCTTTCCTTTATCAGTAAATACCATTAAAGTATCGTGGTTTGTTGCAGCCTGAATAGTTTCAACAAAGTCATCTTCAATAGTATTTTGACTTGCTACTCCCTTTCCACCTCTGCGTTGAGCTTTGTATTTGCTAAGCTCCATTCTCTTTACATAACCTTTATTTGTGAAAGTTAGAATTACATCTTCATCCTTAATAAGATCTTCAGGTTTTATCTCAAGTCTTGATTTTTGGATGTCTGTTCTTCTCTCATCACTGTATTTTTCTTTAAGCTCTCTAAGCTCATCTTTCATTATCTCATATATTCTTGAATCATTAGCTAATATCTCTTTTAATTCAGCAATATATTTTTCAATCTCTGCATATTCAGCTTCGATTTTGTCTCTTTCAAGTCCAGTTAATCTTTGAAGTTTCATATCCAGAATTGCTCTAGCTTGAACATCTGTAAATGCATATTTTTCAATCAATTGCTCTCTTGCTTCATTTGCATCTGATGCAGCTCTAATTAGCTCTATAATTCTATCAATGTTATTTAGTGCTATTCTAAATCCTTGTAAAATATGAGCTCTTTTTTCTGCTTTATCCAAGTTGAACTGTGTTCTTCTGGTAATTACTTCAAATCTATGTTTTATATACTCTTGAATTATCTCTTTTAAGTTTAATACCTTTGGTGTGTTGTTAACAAGTGCAAGCATTATGATACCAAAAGTACTTCTAAGTTCTGTATATTTATATAGTTTGTTAAGGATTAGTTCTGGTTCCTCACCTTTTTTAAGTTCAATTACTACTCTTATACCATCTCTATCTGATTCATCTCTTAAATCTGATATTCCAGATACCTTTTTCTCCTTAACTAAGTTTGCTATTCTTTCAATAAGAGTTGATTTATTTAACTGGTAAGGTATTTCTCTTATTATAATATTTATCTTACCGTTTTTCAACTCCTCTATCTCTATTCTACCTCTTACTCTTACCTTTCCTCTTCCTGTAAGGTAAGCATCTTTTATACCCTTCTTACCATCTATTATACCACCTGTAGGGAAATCTGGCCCCTTTATATACTCCATAAGGTCAAGTGGTGTAAGTTCTGGGTTATCTATTAGTGCCAGAGTTCCATCTACTACCTCTCCTAAGTTGTGAGGTGGAATATTTGTTGCCATTCCAACTGCTATTCCTGTTGCCCCATTTATTAATAGGTTTGGAAGTTTTGCAGGTAATACAGTAGGCTCATCCAATGAGTCGTCAAAGTTCTTTCTGAAATCTATTGTATTTTTATCAATATCTTCCATAAGTTCATTTGAGATCTTGGCCATTCTTGCCTCAGTATATCTCATTGCCGCTGCAGAGTCCCCGTCAATTGAACCGAAGTTACCATGTCCTGAAACAAGTGGATATCTGTAGTTGAAATCCTGTGCCATTCTTACCATTGTTCCATATACAGCAGAGTCACCATGTGGGTGGTACTTACCTAGTACTTCCCCGACGATTCTTGCGGATTTTTTATATGGTTTATCAAAAGTCATACCAAGTTCATTCATTGCAAAAAGTATTCTTCTATGTACTGGCTTCATTCCATCTCTTACATCTGGAAGTGCTCTACTTACAATAACACTCATGGAATAATCAAGATATGATTCTTTCATTTCATCTTCTATGTATCTGTTATTTATATTTGACATATTCTCTAACTGCCTTAGCAGTATCCCTCCTCTTCTATTCTTTTACAGGTAACATGCCACCTGAAAGGCATATCTGAATTAGATATCCAGATTTTTTACATACTCAGCGTTTTCTTCAATAAACTCTCTTCTAGGTTCTACCTTGTCTCCCATAAGTTTATCAAATAGCATATCTGCAGCTCTTGCATCATCTATTGATACTCTTAATAGTGTTCTATTTTCAGGGTCCATTGTTGTCTCCCAAAGTTGTTCTGGGTTCATCTCTCCTAGACCTTTATATCTTTGAAGAGTATATCTTTTATTATCCCCTTCAAATTCCTCAGTTACCTCTGCAAGTTCTCTATCTGAATATGCATATTTTATCTGTTTACCATAAGAGATCTTATATAGTGGTGGTTGTGCAATATATACGTTTCCGTTGTAGATTAGTTCCACCATATATCTGTATATGAATGTTAAAAGAAGAGTTCTTATGTGAGCTCCGTCAACGTCAGCGTCTGTCATAAGAATTATCTTTCCATATCTCAATTTAGAAATATCAAAGTTATCTCCAATTCCTGCACCAAAAGCTGTTATCATTGCTCTTACTTCATTATTCTCCAAAGCTCTGTGAAGTCCTGCTTTTTCTACGTTTAATATTTTACCTCTAAGTGGTAATATTGCCTGGTGATATCTGTCTCTTCCCTGTTTTGCTGATCCTCCTGCTGAGTCTCCCTCAACTATATAGATTTCGCATTCATCAGGATTTTTAGATGAACAGTCAGCAAGTTTACCAGGTAGTGATCCTACTTCTAAAGCTGATTTTCTAAGTACAAGTTCTCTTGCTCTTTGAGCAGCTTCTCTTGCTTTTCTTGAGTTTAATATCTTTTCTATTATTATCTTAGTATCTGATGGGTTGTCTTCAAGTACCATTTTTAGTGAGTTTCCTACTACTGTTGATACTATTCCTGTTACCTCAGAGTTACCAAGTTTTGTTTTTGTCTGTCCTTCAAATTGAGGTTGAGCAACTTTTACTGAAACTATTGCTATTATTCCCTCTCTGATATCGTTTCCTTGAAGGTTTTTATCTTTTTCTTTTAGGATTCCCTGGCTCTTTCCTACATCGTTTATAGTTCTTGTCAGAGCTGTTCTAAATCCTTGTACGTGAGTACCACCTTCATGGGTATTGATATTATTTACAAATGAGTACACTATCTCAGATTGATTTACAGTGTATGTAAATGCCACTTCAACAGCTACATTATCTACCTCTCCAACTATGTGAACAGGTTCTTTTATAAGTTTTTCAGTATCCTGAGTTATCTCTTTTAAGAAGTCTGATATTCCTCCTTCAAACTCAAATACCTCTTTCTTAAATGGCTCTTTTCTTGAATCTGTTATTGTTATAACAAGACCTTTATTTAAATAAGCAAGCTCTTTTAATCTGTTTTTTAAAGTATTGTAGTCAAATACAAGTGTTTCAAATATCTCATGGTCAGCTTTAAATCTTACTGTAGTACCATGGTCATCTGTTTCACCTATCTCTTTTACAGGTTCTTCAGGTATACCTCTGTTATATTTTTGGTACCATACTTTACCATTTTTTCTTACTTCTACCTCTGTCCAAAGTGACAGTGCGTTAACTACTGAAATACCAACTCCGTGAAGTCCTCCAGACACCTTATAGTTGTTATTTTCAAATTTACCTCCTGCGTGAAGTACTGTAAGTACTATTTCCAGGGCTGATTTTTTATATTTAGGGTGGATATCAATAGGAATTCCTCTTCCGTTATCCACTACCTCTATAACGTTGTCTGGAAGTATATTTACTTCAATGTGGGTACAAAAACCTGCAAGAGCTTCGTCAACAGAGTTGTCAACTACCTCCCACACAAGGTGGTGTAGACCTCTTTCAGATGTAGTACCTATATACATTCCCGGTCTTTTTCTTACTGCTTCCAATCCTTCCAATACCGTAATATCTTCTGCTTGATAATTATTACTCACTCTTTATACCTCCAACTATGCTAAAAAATTCTTTTCCTCTGTTCATAAGTGTCTGGGTTCCATAGGAGGTAATATATATCTCCTCATCTGTAATCACAACACTTTTCCTACCTTTTTGAGAGAGGTCTATGACCTCTTTTTTCCCAATCTCTTTTTCCCAAAATTCCTGATTTGACTTCCCAGTTATCTGCTCATAATCAATAATAAGGACTACTTTTTCATTGGGGATTAACTTGTCCCCTTCAAGATAAAGGTACATCACTCCATACCTCTTCTTCTATATTCTCTATCTTTTTTCTCTTCAATACACACTTTGCAGAATTCCTCTCCATCTTCACTTTCAAATATCATTCCGCAGCATTTGCACTTTTTATATCCATGAGACAGGAGATACTTCTCTCTATCTATTGCAAGTCTTCTTAAGTAATCTATCTTCTTTAAAATCCCTGCTTCAGACATATCCTCATTTTCAACTAGTCTATGCCCCTCTTCAAATGAGATCTCCTGAGAATCTTCCTTACTCTTTTTATCTTCATTTTTTAAAGCTGTTTCTGCCTTTACTGGTTTTTCCTTTTTACTGTCTGCTTTCAGCTCTTCATCTTTTCTAGGAACGGCATTTCTTGCACCACTTTTATCCTCTGTATCCAGATACTCATATCTGTTTTCATTGAGCTGTCCAGTTCTTATAACCAGGTCTTTTACTACTTCTGCATTGAAATAGTTATTTATAGTTTCAATTATCTGATTTTTTTTCATATTAAAATGTTGAGCAAATATAGGCCCCTCAACTATAAGGTTTAATACTCCATCCTTTATAAATTCAGGCTGAGATTTTGCTGCAAACTTACCTACTATCTTAGTCCATTCAGCTTTTAGCACTCCCTCTTTCAACCTTCTGCTCTTATTTATTCCATTTACAACTGCATCTTTTACACTAGTCAAGTTGTTTTCCATATTCTATCTCACCACTTTCCACATAGAAATTTTTAGAGTCTATTCCCAGACCCCCTGTTGAACTTAACAAAACCTGAATATTACGTTTTTCCAAATAGTTCAAAACACTGTTTTTCCTATTTGTATCAAAATATGATGAGATATCATCAATTACAAGGACTGGATTCTCTCTTTTAGCCCTTATAACCATATCTATCTCTGAAAGCTTAAGTGAAAATACTATAGATTTTTTCTCACCCTGTGAGGCTGTTGATTTTGCCTCATGACCATTTAGGACAAATAGAAAATCATCCTTCTGTGGTCCGCACAGTGAAAATCCATACCTTTTCTCCATAAAAAATCTCTTCTTTATCCGCTCTCTTAAAAGTTCTTCAATCTCCTCTACACTCTGCTTTTTAAGCTCTCCTAATTCAGAATAATAGGTAAGATTAAGTTCTTTTTTATCATCGAAAAGCTTACGATAATTGAGATTTAAAATTATGGATATTTTGCTCACATATTCAAGACGTGCTGCAATGACCTTGGCTCCATAGTGTATAAACTGCTCTTCATATATGGCAAATTCCTGGTTTTTAGTATTCTGCTCCTTAAGATACTTATTTCTTATCTTAAGTATCTTATTATATGCTCTTAAATCTGCAAAATATTCAGGACTTGTCTGGGCAATCTCTCCGTCAAAAAAAGTTCTCCTCACTGATGGAGAACCTGTTATCAATACAATATCCTCTGGAATATATGTCACAACATTCAATTTCCCATAAAACTCATCATATGCAACTTTTTTATCATTATAGCAGTACTCTTTTTTTCCATTTACAAATTTCACAGTCAAGGTTTTTCTACCTATCATGTCTTCATAAACTACATAAACTCCAGTCTTAGAGGTACCATACTTTATCATTTCAGCTGCTTTACTTGTTCTAAAACTCTGTCCTGTAGCTCCAAAGTATACTGCTTCTAAAAGACTTGTCTTTCCCTGCCCGTTTTTACCCCAAAAAAGATTGAGGTTTGGGAAAAACTTTGTGTTTCCATCATTTAAGTTTCTAAAATTTACATAATTTATCTCTAAAATCTCCAAATCTGCAATTCCCCTTTATCCACTCACATAATGACAGACTATTTAACTAGAAATTCTTTACCTCCAGCTTCCACCTTGTCACCAGGGTAAAGTTTCTTCCCTCTTCTTAATTCAACCTCTCCGTTTACTTTTACATTTCCATCTGTGATAAAGTACTTTGCATCTACTCCTGTATCACATATTCCAGTCCATTTTAAAAACTGGTCAAGCTTTATAAACTCAGTTGATATTTTTACCTCTTCCATCTCATTTCTCCTTAGTTAATATATTTAAAATTCTCTGTTAATTTTCATATTTTTGAATTTTGCTTATTCTTTATTGTATCATAATGTTAAAGATTTTTAAATCTGTTTTATCAACTTTACTCTCTCCCAAGCCTATATTTTTATAGTTTTTTCCATTACTTGCCAACAGTATATATTGACTCTCTAGGATATTTTTCCCAAAAGGAATATGATATATGTATCAGGAGGCCACCTGGAAAAATAATAAGGAGGTAACGCATATGTCAGTTGAAACAGTTGTAAACAAGGAAATCCAAAAGCTCACTAACTCTATTAAAAGGGAAGACTCACTTAAGAACCAGGTTGAGAACTACAAAGCACTTTTAGACCACATTAAGGAGCTTCAGGAAGCCTCTAAACCTCTCCCAGAAGATGTAACATTTGCTGATTATGACGAATGGTTAACTTACACTGAAAAGAAAATGAAATCAAGAGAAGGATCTATTAAGACTTTAGCTAAAAACAAAAAACTTCTTGTAGCACTGGAATATTACATTGAACACAACTCAAAAGAAGAATAAAAAAGTTAAAATGAGGAGGATTTTTTCCTCCTTTTTTTATCCTCAATATCTCAAATCATGTGGTATAATCAGAGTAAGGATTATTTATTCAGGAGGGGATTAAATGTATAGATTTACTTATGATATTCCTACTAAAGTATTTTTTGGGGGAAATCAACTTTCTAAATTAGGACCAGAACTTAAAAAATTCGGAAAACGTGTTTTACTTTGCTATGGTGGAGGGTCTATCAAAAGAAATGGACTTTACGATAAAGTTGTAGCAGAGATAAAAAATGCAGGACTTGAACTTTTTGAATTAAGTGGAATAGAACCAAACCCACGTGTTACAACTGTAAATCGTGGTGCTCAAATATGTAAAGATGAAAAGATAGATGTATTACTTGCTGTTGGTGGTGGATCTGTTATTGACTGTACAAAATTTGTAGGAGCTGGAGCTTACTATGATGGAGATGCATGGGACCTTGTAGATAGAAAAGCACCTATTGAAAGATGTCTGCCAATAGTTTCAATACTTACTCTTGCAGCTACTGGATCTGAAATGGATGACAGTGGAGTTATCACTAATCTTGAAACAAATGACAAGATAGGAACTGCTGCTAAATGCTTAAGACCTAGTGTTTCTTTCTTAGATCCTGCAAATACATACACTGTATCACCTTATCAGACTGCCTGTGGTTCTGCAGATATCTTCTCTCACATAATAGAAACATATTTCAATGCAGAAGGAAGTATGTTTATGCTGGATAAGATTATGGAAGGTCTTATGAAAACTGTTGTAAAATACGCTCCTATAGCTATGAAAGATCCTACTAATGAAGAAGCAAGAGCTAACCTTATGTGGACTTCTTCTTGGGCAATCAACGACTTTATAGCTCTATGTGAACACAACACTTGGAGCTGTCACCCAATGGAACATCAGCTTTCAGCTTACTATGATATCACTCATGGTCTTGGACTTGCTATACTTACTCCTCGTTGGATGAAGTATGTACTTGATGAAACTACTGCTGAAAGATTTAGAAACTTTGCTGTAGCAGTATTTGATATAGATCCAAAACTTGATAACATGACAGCTGCTAAAAAAGGAATTGAAGCTGTTGAACACTTCCTATTTAAAGAACTTGGATTAAAGAGTACTCTAACAGAGGTTGGAATAGATAGAACTCACTTTGCTGCAATGGCTGATAAAGCTTGTACTGCTAAGGGAGATACTATTGTAAGAGGATATAAACATCTCACTCCAGAAGATGTAGAGAAAATCTACGAGATGTGTCTGTAAAATAAAAAGGGAGCCTGTTGCATTTTGTAATGCAACTGCTCCCTTATATTTTTTCTATCAGATAGATAACTAACTCTCTAACTGTACTTAATATCTCCTCTGTTTCCTGTTGGGTAATATCATTTCGCTCTAAAGTTCTCTTATTTTTTATATCCATACTATGTACGATTTGATTTCGTCTTGAATTAAGACCAGCTAAATATGAAAAAAATTCACTATATTCTTTTCCGCTATCCTTACAGTATTCTTCAAACATATCCCTGTCTGTAACAAAACTTAAAGCTTCCAAAGTCTTTTTAGGATTAATATAACTTATTGTATCATTTTGAAAAGAAACTCCTCTAAGCAACCAAGATAATGGTTTTTCTGGTTCATTTATAGCTTCCTGTAATGTACGCATTGAAACTTTAAAAAAATCATATTGCCTGCTCTTTTCAGCAACACCTTCATATATGTCTACCATTTTATACCTTACAATCTCATGAATTGTATAATCATATAGACTCATTAGAAGAGAAATTTGCATTCTACATATCTCCATAACATCTTGAATATTTCTATCTTGTAGTTTTTTTATTATATCCAAGTTTTCTACAAAGCTTTCTTTCAAATCATTTCGCCATGTTTTATAATTTACTCTTATATCTTTTTGACTTTTAGTATTTTGAAATCTTTCAGGAGAACTAAGTTTTCTAGCCACGGACATCAATCCAAGTATTTTTTGAAGGTATTCTGTTGTATTTTCCCTGAAGATACTCTCTTTCAATATTATCAGTAGTTCTTACTCCTGTGACATCTGCTAAAGAATAGAGTTCAGTTGAATAACCTCTTTCTAATGTTCTTTCAGCAAACCAGATTTCATCTCTTCTTAAAAGTTGTAAATCTAAAACTGTTGGCAAATGAGTTGTAAATACTAATTGAGAATTATATTTATTTATATCTCTATTTTGAAACAATTTAATAATGGCTTTTACGATAAGTGGATGCAGTCCTGTTTCTATCTCATCAATAACTATTATTTTCTTACTTGTTAATCCATGATAAAGTAGTGGAAAAATCTGATAAATCTTCTGTATTCCATTAGATTCAGCATCTAAATCCAAAGAGTATTTTTCTCCAGCAATATTATAAACTGTTTTTACATCAGTAGCTGTCAAGTTAGGTTGCTCTTTTTTTACAAATTTAATAAAATCCCTTACTTCTTCTGGTGCATTTTCAATATTAACTTCAATATTTTTAACCTCTATATCCACTATTTCCATATCTAGATATTGTATCAACAATTTTAAAAACTCTCTTGCTTTTTCATCTTCAATAAGTAATTTACTAGTTGCTTTTTCAAATTCAAAAGCTGGAATTCCACAATCTTTTTGATAGTAAAGCATCCCATTTTTGAAGAATTCATATATAGCTGTTATTTCAGATTGATTAGCAGCCCAATGAGCTATCGTTGATAAAAGTAACTTATTATTATGAGTCTTTTCTACATATTCTTCAAGCTCTCCATAATTAGTTCCAAAGGTATAGCTTTCATCTCCAACCTCTTTATCAAAAATCTTAGTTGGTTTTTGTGTATTAAATACATAAAGATATTCCTCTGTAATCTCCTTGTTATTATGAGAAAAACCATAGGTATATCTCTTCTCTTTTATAGTGAATGTAATTTCAAATTTTGAATCCTCATTTTTTTTGTTAGAAAATTTAAAAGGATGATAAAAAGGAATTCCTTCAAAAGGATCAAAAATTGGAGACATAGTCACCATATCAAAAATATGCTTCAATCCCTTTAACACATTAGTTTTTCCTGATGCATTTTTTCCATAAATAGCAACAACAGGAATAACCTCAAATCCAGCTGTTCCAATTGTACATTCTATATTTTCTTTCTTTTTATCTGCTACAAAGGATACCCTTTGACGCTCTTTTATTGATAAATTATTTTCTATATCATATTGTAACAGCATCTTTTACCTCCATTTATTTTATATATATATGCAACATAGGTTGCAACCTATATTTATTATATACTATTTTTTATATTTTGCAAATATTTCAACTATTTTATTAATTATAATATATATTTTTAATATTATTTTTATTATTTTAGTTATTTTTTATCAACAACAGTTTTTATACCACAAAAAAAGAGCTATACAGCTCTATGAATTACACATAAAGAGAGTATAGCTCTTAATTTTAAGTAGTTCTTATTTGTTTTTTAGGATATCTCTTATTTCAGTTAATAAAACCTCTTCTTTTGATGGTGCTGGAGCTGGTTTAGCTTCCTCTTCCTTCTTAACTAAAGAGTTCATAACCTTAATCATTATAAAGATACATAGACATATAATTACAAAATCCACAATATTTTGTAAGAACATTCCGTATTTTACAACTACAGGTTCTGCACCATCTGTTCCTGATTTTATTGTAACTGCAAGTTTAGAAATATCGATTTTTCCTGTACCGATTCCTATTATTGGAAGTAATACGTCGTTAACAAGACTTGTAACTATCTTTCCAAATGCTCCCCCAATAATAACTCCAACTGCCATATCTAGCACGTTTCCACGAAGTGCGAATTTCTTAAATTCTTGAAAAAATCCCATATAATACCTCACCTTATAATATTATTTTAGAATATCACGAGATTGACCTCAAATATTCACTACTTATATTATACCATATTTATTTACTTTGCAATATATTTTATTTATTTTGTAATCTTTTATTTAAAATTTCAGCCTGTTTTTCATATCCTTTTTTACCAAGTAGTGCAAACATATTAGCTTTGTATGATTCAACACCTGGTTGGTTAAATGGATTTACACCTAGCATATATCCACTGATTCCACATGCTTTTTCAAAGAAGTAGAACAGGTATCCTAAGTGGAAAGGTGTCACTTCAGGTACTCTTACTACTAGATTTGGTACTCCACCATCTACGTGAGCAAGAAGAGTTCCTTCAGAAGCTTTTTTGTTGACAAAATCCATTCCTTTTCCTGCTAAATAGTTAAGACCATCTAAGTCTACATCTTCACTTTCAATAATTACATCTGTTTCAGGTTTTTCTATAAGAATAGCAGTTTCAAATAGCTCTCTTCTTCCATCCTGAATATATTGTCCCATTGAGTGTAAATCTGTTGAGAAGTCTGCAGCAGCTGGGAATAATCCTTTTCCATCTTTACCTTCAGATTCTCCAAATAGTTGTTTCCACCATTCTCCAACATAGTGTAATCTTGGTTCATAGTTGATTAACATCTCTATTGATTTACCTTTTCTATTTAAAATGTTTCTGATAGCAGCATATTTGTAGCAGTCATTTTCTTCAAATGGTGCCATATAATCATTTTGAGCCTCTCTAGCCCCTGCCATAAGCTCATCTATATCTATTCCTGCACAAGCTATTGGAAGTAATCCAACTGGTGTTAAAACAGAGAATCTTCCTCCTACATCATCAGGTATAACGAATGTTTCGTATCCTTCTTCATCAGCAAGTTTTTTAAGTGCTCCTTTTGCCTTGTCAGTAGTTGCAAATATTCTTGTTCTTGCTTCCTCTTTACCGTATTTTGCTTCTAAGTGTTTTCTAAGTACTCTAAATGCTATTGCAGGCTCTGTTGTAGTTCCTGATTTAGAGATGATGTTGATAGAGTAATCTTTTCCATCAAGAACATCTAAAAGGTGTTTTAAATATGATCCTGAAATATTATTTCCTACATAGAAAATTTGAGCCCCTTTTCTCTTATCCTTTGGTAGGTTGTTATAGAAAGTGTGTGATAAAAATTCTATAGCAGCTCTAGCTCCTAAATAAGATCCTCCTATTCCTACTACTAAAAGAATATCTGAATCTCTTTTAATCTTTTCTGCTGCAGCTTTAATTCTTATGAATTCTTCTTTATCATAGTTAGTTGGAAGTTCAATCCATCCTAAGTAATCATTTCCTGCACCGTTCTTTTCAATTAAGAATTTTTCAGCAGTTAATACTTGATCCTTCATAAAAGCTAGTTCTTCTTCTCTTACATACCCAATTGCTTTAGAATAATCAAATGACAGTTTTTTCATTATGATTCCTCCCTATTTAAATTAATTTTTATCTTCAAGAGCTTCCACTCTCTTTTTTAGCTCAGTTATTGTCTTTTCATTCTCTGTTACTCTTGCTCTTAATAGCTCTATTGTCTCATTAGTTGTATTCAATCTGTTGTTAAATGTACTTGCATCAAAACCTATCTTATTAAGTTCCTGTGAAAATTCCAACATCAATGATTCAAGAATTTTAAGATCCTCTTTATTCGCCTTAGTAAGATCTACGTAATCCATAGCACGGGCAAGTGTATATGCAAAATCATATCTTGAAAGTGGCTGATTTCCATCAAACTTAAACCTGTTATCTGTTAAAATTCCCTTTTCTGCAAGAGAATGTATAGATGAATAAGCCCAGTGATCACGGCTAACATCTTCATAAGTTACTTCTGCAAAAGCTGAACCAAATATCAGCATAAATAATAGAATTATATACTTCAACATATACTCCCCCTATGTGGTCATCTTATTTTTAAGTATATCACATCTATAGTATTTTATCTATATAACTTTGATTTTTTTAGAGTATAAAAAAAGAACCTCAGCCCTTAAATACTGAGGTTCTAACAGGTTTTATTTTAACTTTTCACGACTCTTAATTGTTCCATATTTATTAACAGTTAAAATCTCTCCTTTAGTATAACTATTAGGTGCTGTGTAGATTTTTTTAGGTTGCCCTTCTTTAAATCTTTCTAATACTACATTCACCTCTTTAAATTTACGAGGATAATATTCATACTCTTTTATCATAAATGGCTGGTCATCTTTATAGTAGATAATTGTTTTCAAATCTCCACCCCAGTCATATTTTCTGTACTCAATCTCCTCTACTTTTTCACCATCTTTAAATCTCATTACTTCAGAGATATCCCCATTTCCATTTCTCTTTACAGCTACTCCAGTGAATTTTTTAAAGTCTTCTGAGATAACATCAATATATTTATCACCATAACTACGTCTTAATCTGAAGTTAAAACTGACTGGATCTCCATCTTTAGTTATTACTTCACTTAAAGGTGGTACTGTTGCCTGTTTTCCATATCCCTTTTCAAAGTCCATAGCATTAAATTCACATAGAGACATTATCTGATCAAAATTAAAGAGATAAAGCTCCTTCTTACTCAGCTTATAATCTGGATTTTCAGTGACCTTTTTCATCAGATCCCCACTGATTTTCTGGTACTCTTTATCAATCTTATTAAGTTCTTCTATAGCTTTTTTATCATGAAGTACTATCCCTTTATATGCCAATTCAAGCTTTGCTTTGTTAGTTGGGTATTTCTCTTTGCCACATCCTGCTAAAAGTGACAACAATAGTAGCGGTACTAATATTTTTTTCATTACTCATCACCTCTTGCAAGAATAAGTGCCAAATCAAAGGCTGCAATTAATGCACCTATAAACAGTGCTAAAAACATATAAGATTTACCAACAGCAACTCCAGCAACAGGGAAATATCTTCCCATTTCCACATCAAATACCAGCATAAAGGCAAAGAATAACAGTATAGATATTACATCTGCAGCTTTTGTATAAAATTTGCTTTTCAAAGTTCCTGTATACAATGAAAATGCACCAGAACAAATTACCAGAACATACATAAAGGCCATAATAGCTTTAAATGTATAAAATGGCATTCCAATATCACCTTTTACAGTTGAAAATAGCCCCATATACTGAGTTCCTCCACCAAAAAAGTCCTTTGCAGATGCAAGTGGCAGAAATACAGACAGTATAAAGAGTATTCCTGTTACAAATGGTAATGATCCCAGATTATTTACCTTCTCAAGTTTCTCAATATTATCAAGTTTTTTAAATACCTTATTAACTGTTTCTCCAACTGCTTTTGCTGTTTCTTCAATTTTTTCCTTACCTGACACTGGTTCTTTTCTCTCAGTCATCTTCAATCCTTCTGGGATTACTATAGCTACTAAGTCAAGTTCCACTCCAGGCTTTTTAAACTTCAGTGCTTCATCATAAGTAACTGGATATACAAGCTCTTTATCAGCCTCTTTTATCTCATTTAAGTGGATATTCAACATCTTTCCACATACACTTTTTATTCTTTCAGGACTGTCAACCATAGACACAAGACCTGGAAAATCAGGATATCTAACTTCGTACAGTCCATCTTCTATCTTTTTTACAGCTATTACAAATTTAGCTTCAACCAAGACAATCACTCCCCATCAATTTTATCTAGATCTTCTTTGCTGTCTAACCTGCTTTACTGGTTCTACTTTTGTTTCAACTGGTGCTGATTTAGCAGCTGGTGCAGCATTTACTCTTGTCTGTTTCTTAGGTGCTGGTTTTGATACTGCTTTAGCAGGTTTTGCTGGAGCTTTTCTAGGCTCAGAACTTCCTAGGAAATGCCCTCTTTCATAGATAGTTGTTATAGCACCTTTTTCATTAACTTGAAGAGCTGGTGGCACTGGTTCAGACCATCTTCCATTTAAAAACTCTCTACTGTTATCTCCTATAAAGAAATGTGTCTTCTTAACATCTGTCATTCTACCCTGTTCATTATAGATTGGTATTTGTACTTCCACATCTATTGTTTCACTTCTGTTATTTGTTACATATCCTTTTATTTCCATTACAATATATGTCTGATTACCACTTGTCTCACTTGATACCTCTAATCTATAGTCCTGAAAAGAAACTCCATTGACATTTGGAGCTTTTAAATTTATTGTCTTATGGACATTTCCTGTCAACGCTGTAAGTGTATCTGATATCCCTGTCAGCATATCATCCAGGTTGGTACATCCTACCAGAATAAACATAAAACACATCATTAAAAACCCTGTTATCTTTTTCATAATAAACTTCCCCCTATACTATTTTCTTACTCCATTTTCATACTTATAGCTCTCAGTTTTTCCATCTGCATATATGTATTTGGCATCTCCATCAATTACGCCATCCTTATAGTTGTATTCTTCCTTATCCCCATTTGAAAAGTAGTATGTTGCCTTTCCAACGAGTTTATCCTTATCATAGTTGCTCTCTTCTCTATCTCCATTTGAAAAGTAAAGAGTACATTTTCCCTGACGTATTCCTTTTTTGTAAGTGTATACATCCTTCTCTCCATTTCCATATACCACTGTTACTTCTCCATCAAGTTTTCCATCTTTTTCAAGTCCTGTAGTAGTTGATACAAGTTTTCCATTTTCAAGTGATGTTATTACAACAACTCCTGATTCTTTGTACTCTTTCTTCCCAACTACATTCCCCTTGTCATCCTTTACATCCTCACTCTTTACAACTTTATCCTCTGGTTTTGGGATATAAGCTTCAAGACCTAAAGATTTAAATTCCTTTTCAACATCCAGTGGAACATACTTCTCTGCCTCGATATTTGGCTCTACAGTTGTAGAAAATCTGTTCTTTGGAACGTCTTTTTTTTCAGATTTGCCTAAATATCTTTCAAGTGCTTCCTGATTTGCCCTTCTCTCCCTGTTGACTGCATATAATCCCTGTAAATAGAAACAGCCTGAAATAACAAAAGCAATTGCAAAAGCACCTATAATGCCAAATGCTAATTTTCCCTGCTCTTTCATAACTTTCCCCCTTTTTCAGTTTTTTACTTTTTTGATAGTTCCATTATATCACTTTTCCATCACAATTCATATACATTAAATTGAATTAGTATAGTTTAAATAAAAAAATAGGCTATTGCAAGTCCATAAAAATCAAATTTTTAAGATATAAATTTTTTTCAATATCAAAAATTCTATTTTTACACTTTTAGAAATGCAACAGCCTCATATTTAACTTTTTTATATAAATTCAAAAAATAAAAAAATGTCCTTTTTTCAAAGGACATTAAGGTTTCAATATATTATAATAAATGGCTGGGCTGGCTGGATTCGAACCAACGCATAACGGAGTCAAAGTCCGTTGCCTTACCGCTTGGCGACAGCCCAACAACGCACTTATATTACCATATATTTGATATGTTGTCAACAACTTTTTTTAAATTTATATTCCGTCTTCCTCTTCAACAAGGAGATTCATCTCATGCCAGTTGTAATATTCACGCATTTTATAAGGGATAGTATTGTGTTTATAAGCAAGAGCTGCCATCTCATCAGGTTCAACTAAATACACAACCTGATGCTCTTCAAAATCATCAGATATCATATCCTGATACTCCATATATTTTCCATTTGCTTTCATCTCTGCAATTATCTCTTTAAGTTCTTTTTCACTTAATCTTTCCATATTCCCCTCCTATAATCTTTACTTTTTTAATCAACTATATTTTACCATACTTTTCATTTTTTTCAATATTTATTTTTTCAAGTAACCTATAGTATACAGTGATTAAACATATGTATACGAACAATAATAAAATACCATATTTAGAGCTTTTTATTGGATTTTAACTCTTCTATAGCTAAATTATCTTATTTTTTTCCTATAGTTAATATCTGTCAATATCACTTCTCTTACCTTTTATCTCTTAAAAAGATAGAATATATGTGTAAGAGGTGATTGCTTATGCCACGAGATTTTATCAAAGAATTTTTAAAGAAGTATTTGAATCCAAATATTTTAGAGAAAATCCTCATCTTTTCTATCCATGCTCTTATAAAAAAGAGTGGTACAAAAGTTGACGATGAAATCTTCAGAATCATCTTTTCAAAAGACTTCCTCCATAATAACTCCCATGAAAAAGAGTGAGGTAAAACCTCACTCCTTTTTATATCTATTTAAC
>NZ_JADRHM010000015.1 GCF_018205345.1 Fusobacterium sp. DD2 | reverse complement strand
ATAAATTGATAAATTTTAGAAAAGGAAGTATCCTATAAAGGAGATTTAGCTAAATTTGGGAGAGTATTATGTTTGAAAAAATTGATTTAAATGATGATATAAAAAAAATACTAAGATTGCTACAGTCACAAGGTAAAGGCTATGTAGTAGGTGGATATATAAGAGATAAACTTCTTGGATATGAACCTCTAGATTGTGATTTTGTAACTGATATTGACTATATTCAGCTTAAGGAGATTTTTACAGAATACAATCCCATTGAGATAGGAAGACATTTTGGAGTAATACAGATTAAAATAAATAATATTACCTATGAGATAGCTAAAATGAGAGAGGATATAGGAATTCCTGAAAATAGAAAAGAGCAGGATATACTTTTTACAGGAGATATATATACAGATTTAAAAAGACGTGATTTTACTGTTAATGCAATAGCCTATGATGGAGAAAAATACTACTATCATGATATTAGTGAATATGATATTGCAAATAGAAATATACGTTTTATTGGGGATACAGAAAGAAGAATAAAAGAGGATCCTTTGAGGATATTAAGAGCATTTAGATTTGCAGCAACTAAAAATCTTAATATGAAATTTGATTTAAGTACTATTAAAGATAATCTTGAGTTTATTAAAAATATCTCTGTAGAAAGGGTGAGAGAGGAATTTAATAAAATAATTGTTGCAACCAACATGACTCCTCTTAGAGTAATGAGCAGCATTGGAGTAATAGAAACTTTTATTCCACAATGGAGTGAGATAAAGGATCTGTATCAGATTTCAAGAGGAAGGAAAATGAATGTGGCTTTGCATACAATAAAGGCTATGGGGGTTGTTAAAGAGGATTTTGTACTGAGACTTGCACTTTTTTTTCATGATATTGGAAAAGGAAGAAGTAAGAGTATAGATGAAAATGGAAATATGCATTTTTATAATCATGGATTAGTTTCTGCAGAGATTGCTAAGAAAGTAATGAAAAGTTTGAAATATGATAAAAAAACCATTGAAAGAGTTTATAGATTAGTTGCATCACATCTTTTTTATAGGAAAGAGGTAGATGAACTCTTTGTAAAAAAGAAACTCAACTATCTAGGTGAAGATATATATAGATTTTACAGACTTATAGAGGGAGATAAAATTGCACATTTTCCACCTTATGATTTTACCACAATAGATAGGATGAAAATTTTACACTTTAAGATAGTTCAAAATAATATTCCTTATAGAAAAAGTGATCTAGCTATAAATGGTAAAGACCTTATAGAAAAATTTAATTTAAAAGGACCTATAATTGGAAAGATAATTGATGAATTATATGAACATATACTCATTCATCCTGAACTGAATCTAAAAGAAGAGTTATTAAACTATACATTAAAGGTGTTAGATAAATATGTGCAAAGCACGGATAAATCAACGGTTGTGAACAAAAATCATTGACTTCATACCAAAAATACGATACAATATAGAAGCAGTATTTGACTAAGTCGCATACATGCGACTTAGTTTTTTTGTAAAGGAGTGCATAATGAAGAAGAAGATAGGATTATTTTACAAAAAAAATGGAAGCTTTAATAACGCCGTATTAACAGTAGATAAAACTATTACTAAATCACTTGATATAGATAAAGATGACAACAATATTGTTTTATCTTTTGCAGATGGAGTTATTACACTGAAAAAAGGATTTGCAGAAGAAGAAAAAGAGGAGAAGGATATTCACGGTGATGTAGTAAATTATGTGAAAAATACCACTGTAAATTTCAGCAAGGTATATAAGGATAAAGATTACTATGTTGCAAAGTTAAATATTCCTTTTTCAATTGTAAATACACTTAAAATAGAAAAAGATAATAATGAGGTAAATATAACAACTGGAAAAGGAGTTGTAACTATTGATAGGAAAGAGAGAATAGGAAAGGTTTATACTCTAAAAGTAAACAAGGGTGGAATTGGGAAAACTTTCCTGACTGTGCAACTGGCACATGGACTTGCAATGCAGGGTAAAAAAGTAATGATACTTACTTCAGACTCTCAAAATAATATCATAGATTTTACAGTTCCTGAGAGTAAGCAAAAGGAGATTACTTTAGAAAAAGGTCTTAGAAGCTGGGTAATGACTGGAAAAGGAGAGAAGATAGAGTTAAGAAAAAATCTTGATTTTATTCCATTGGAAAGTTCTCTTTTTACTCAAAGATTTTTGGAGAAATTGCCTATTTTTATAGAGCACCTAAAAAGAGAATATGACTATGTATTAATTGACAGTATTCCAACAATGAAGATAGATACAGAATTTGTTAAGTGTTCAGATAAAATAATAATTCCTGCTTTTTGTGATATACCAACAATGAAGGGGATTATAAATGTTATTGAAGAAGCAGGTATAAACAAGATAAAAGGAATAATAATAAACCTATATCGTAGTACAGTAACACAAAAAGATATAATGAATAAATTGAAAAATATAATTGAGGAAACAGATGTTGTATTCCCTAATCCTATAAAAGAGACATCAATTATAGAGACTCTTGTAAAAAAAGGAAAAACAGTATGGGAGAGTAGAGCAAAAACAGTAGAGGAAGCTCAAAATAGCTTGCTGGATATCATAATGGAAATGTAGGAGGCATAAAATGAGTACAGTAGAAGATAGATTCCAGGCTATGTTAGCAAAAAGAAAAAAAGAGAAAAAAGAAGAAAATAGTGAAGTTGTTGTTAAAAATAAAAATAGTATAGCAATCACAGATGTTTTTGAAGTTGATAGCAGTATATTTGGTGATTTGACAGATGATAGAGAACTGGTAGAGTTTTTGGAGAAAAAATCAGTTGAGATGTTATCTATCCAAAGTAAAAATATGATACTTTTAGGAAAAAATTTGACTGAGGTATTTAATGAACTAGGGAGAAAAGGAAGTCCTGAAGGATTATATGTAAAATACATAGAATTCAATGGATATAAGAAAGACACTGCATTGAGACTTAGAAAAAGATATGAGCTTTTTGAAGCTACTAAGAATGAGAGAATAAAACAGATTATCTCAATATTGCCTGTAAGAGCTATAGAGCAATTTTATAAAGAAAAAGAAGATATATTTGTAATATTAGATGAGGAAAATAATGATGTTGACTATAAAAGAGTTATGGATATAATTAAAAGTAGAAAAACTCAAAATCTTGAATATAGAAATACAGAAGAGATAAATTATGATTTTGAAATTGGTCAACTTGATGATTTATATAAAAAAATAAATAATAAATTTGATGAATTAGATAAAAAGAAAAAAGAGAAAATTGCAAAACTTTTATTAGAAATAGAAAAAATATTGTCATAAGAATTTTGGAGGTGAAACTGCTTTAGCAGTAAAAATATATGTTTAAAATTTTAAAAAAGAAATGGTTAACTCCATTGATATGTAGCATGGAAATTGAGGCAAAACTACTTGCCAAATCAGCAAAACCTGGACAATTCCTTATAGTAAAAGCTGATAAAAAGGGTGAAAGAATTCCTTTGACAATATGTGATTACAATACTGAAAGAGGAAGCGTAGTTATTGTATTTCAAGTAGTTGGAAAAGGAACAAAAAAAATAGCTAAATATGAAGAAGGAGAACATCTTCAGGATTTAGTTGGACCTTTAGGTCAAGCAAGTGAGTTTTTAGATATACCACTGGAAGAATTAAAAAAGAAAAAATACCTTTTTGTTGCAGGTGGAGTTGGGACAGCACCTATATATCCACAAGTGAAATGGTTTAAAGAACATGGAATTGATGCAGATGTAATTATTGGATCAAGAAATAGAGATACTCTTATATTTAAAGATGAGATGAGTAAAGTTGCTAAAAATCTATATATCTGTACAGATGATGGAACTTTTGGAAAAAAGGGTAGAGTAACAGATGTTATAGATGACCTTATAAATAATAGAGATAAAAAGTATGATCATGCAGTGCTTATTGGACCAATAATGATGATGAAGTTTGCATCATTAAAATGTAGAGAGTATGGAATTAAAAATACTGTAAGTTTGAACCCACTTATGATAGATGGAACAGGAATGTGTGGAGCTTGTAGAGTTACTATTGATGGTAAGGTTAAATTTGCATGTGTGGATGGTCCAGAATTTGATGGAGATAAAGTTGATTATGATGAAGCTTTAAGAAGACAGAATATGTATAAGACTGAAGAAGGAAAAAATATACTAAAAATAGAAGATGGAGAGACACATCATAATGACAGCTGTCCAATTCATGATGATATAATTGATGACAGTGGAAGAATTCCTGTGAGAGAGCAGGAACCAAATGTAAGAAATAAAAACTTCTCAGAAGTTTCTTATGGTTATAACTTTGAAGAGGCACAAAAAGAAGCAGAAAGATGTTTAAATTGTAAAAATCCACTATGCGTTAAAGGATGTCCTGTAAATATAGATATACCATCTTTTATAAAAGAGATTAAAAATGGAGATCTTAGAAAAGCAAGTGATGTAATATCAAAATATTCAACTTTACCAGCAATTTGTGGAAGAGTTTGCCCACAGGAAACACAATGTGAAGGTAAATGTGTGTTAGGAATAAAAGGACAACCAGTTGCTATAGGAAAACTTGAAAGATTTGTAGGTGACTGGGCAATAGAAAATGAAATTCCAGTAGTAATTGAAGAAGAGAAAAAAGAAAAAATCGCTGTAATTGGAAGTGGACCTGCAGGGTTAACTGCAGCAGGAGAACTTGCAAAAATGGGATATAAAGTAACAGTATATGAAGCACTGCATAAATTAGGTGGAGTATTAAGTTACGGAATTCCAGAATTTAGACTTCCAAAGGATGATATAGTAGACAGAGAGATTAATAAATTATATGAAATGGGAGTAACTGTAAAAACAGATACTATTATTGGAAAGACAATAACAGTAGATGAACTAATAGATGAACAAGGTTTTTCTGCAGTATTTATTGGTACAGGAGCAGGACTACCTAAATTTATGAATATTCCAGGAGAAAACTTCAATGGAGTATTTTCTGCTAATGAATTTTTAACAAGAGTAAACCTGATGAAAGCTAATAGACCTGATTATGATACTCCAATTACACTTGGTAGAAAAGTGTTTGTTGTAGGTGGAGGGAACGTAGCAATGGATGCTGCAAGAACTGCAAAAAGATTAGGAGCTGATACAACAATAGTTTACAGAAGAAGTGAGAGTGAGCTTCCAGCAAGAAAAGAAGAGATAATCCACGCTAAAGAAGAGGGAGTTAAATTTGATTTTCTTGTAAACCCAGTTGAAATAATTGGTGATGAAAATGGTTGGGTAAAAGAGGTTAAATGTATAAAGATGAAACTTGGAGAACCTGACGAAAGAGGAAGAGCATCTGTAACTAAAATTCCTGGAAGTGAATTTATTATGGAATGTGATACAGTAATAATGGCACTTGGAACTTCTCCAAATCCACTTATATGTGAAACTACAGAAGGATTAAATGCAAATAGATGGAATGGCATCGAAGCTGATGACAATGGAAAAACAACTAGAAAAGAGATATTTGCAGGTGGAGATGCTGTAACTGGAGCTGCTACAGTGATACTGGCTATGGAAGCAGGGAAAAAAGCGGCTTTTGAAATAGATAAATTTATAAAAGAAAAATAAAAATTTGACAGTATAGAAAAATAAGTATATAATAGCGAATGAAAAGAATAGTTTGCTAGGGGAGCCAATTGGCTGAGAAGGATACGGTCCTGACCCTTAGAACCTGATATGGATAATACCAGCGTAGGGAAGCAAGATAATTACTTTAATATATTTTAACTTATATTAATTTGGATTATATAGCTCAGTACGTGGTATTGAGCTATTTTTTTATATAAAAAATTATTTTAGGAGGATGTTATGTATAGTACTCAAATGGAAGCAGCAAAAAAAGGGATATTTACAAGAGAGATGGAGATTGTAGCTAGGGATGAAAAAATGGACAAGGATCTCTTAATGAAAAGAATAGCTGAAGGTTCAGTTATAATTCCTGGAAACAAAAATCATAAAAACATTTATCCAAGAGCAATAGGAACAGGAACTAAAACAAAAGTAAATGTAAACTTAGGGGTATCAGAAGATAGCTGTGACTATATGGGGGAAATGGTAAAAGTTAAAAAAGCAATTGAATACGGTGCAGATGCAATAATGGATTTAAGTACATTTGGTGATACAAAAAAATTCAGACAGGAGCTAGTTGAGATTTCACCAGTTATGCTAGGAACAGTTCCTATGTATGACGCAGTTGCAAAACTTGGGAAAAATATTAAAGATATGACAGTGGATGATCTTTTTAGCGTAGTAGAACAACACTGTGAAGATGGAATAGATTTCTTAACAATACATGCAGGATTTAATAAAACATGTGTTGAAAGATTAAAAAATAGTAAAAGATTAACTAAAGTTGTAAGTAGAGGAGGATCAATACTATTCCAATGGATGGTATTAAATGATAAAGAAAATCCTTTCTATGAGCACTATGATAGATTACTTGATATATGCCAAAAATATGACGTAACTCTAAGTTTAGGAGATGGATTAAGACCTGGAAGTATTCATGACTCAACAGATGGTCCTCAAATTCAAGAGTTATTAATATTAGGAGAACTTACAAAAAGAGCTTGGGAAAAAAATGTACAAGTTATGATTGAAGGACCTGGACACATTCCTATGCATGAGATAGTTACAAATATGCAACTTGAGAAAAAATTATGCCATAATGCACCTTTCTATGTATTAGGACCTTTAGTAACAGACGTTGCACCAGGATATGATCATATTACTGCTGCAATTGGTGGAGCAATAGCTGCATCAGCAGGAGCAGATTTCCTTTGTTATGTAACACCAGCTGAACACTTAAGACTTCCAACTTTAGAAGATATGAAAGAAGGGATAATGGCATCAAGAATAGCTGGACATGCTGCAGATATTGCAAAAGGATTAAATGGAGCAAGAGATTGGGATAACAAGATGAGTAAATATAGAGGAGAACTTAACTGGGAAGGAATGTTTGAAACATGTTTAGATCCAGAGAAAGCAAGAGAATATAGAAAATCTTCTATGCCAATTGAAGAAAAAGTTTGCACTATGTGTGGAGACTTATGTCCTATGAAAAGATGTAATGAAATGATATAGGCAGGAGATAGTTATATGAATATAAAACTAAATGGAGAAAAATATGAAATTGAAGGAACAGAGATTACTGTAGAAAAACTTCTTGAAAGATTATCCAAAGAAAATAATCTAAAATTAGGTGGAGCAGTAGTCTTAGTAAATGATGAAGTAATCAAAAAAAATGACTGGAAAGTCCAAAAAATAGCCAATGATTATGTCGTAGAAGTTCTAAGTTTCGTTTCAGGTGGATAATTTTATAATACATAATATAGGACAAAAATAAGAAGGAGATAGTAAAATGGATGAATTAGTTTTAAAAGGGCGTAAGTTTGGTAGCAGATTGTTAACAGGAACAGGAAAATTTTCAGATAAAAATTTAGTAGCACCTATGTTAGAAGCATCTAAGTCTGAAATAATAACAATGGCTTTGAGAAGAATTAATTTCACTAATCCCAAAGAAAACATTTTGAATTATATTCCTAAAAATATGACATTACTTCCAAATACATCTGGAGCAAGAAATGCAGAAGAGGCAGTTAAAATTGCACATATTGCAAGAGAAGCAGGATGTGGAGATTTTATAAAAATTGAAATAATAAATGATAATAAATATTTGATGCCTGACAATGCTGAAACTGTTAAAGCTACAAAAATTTTAGCAGATGAAGGATTTATCGTTCTTCCATATATAATGCCAGATTTAGTTACAGCAAAAAAATTGGAAGAAGCTGGAGCAGCAGCAGTTATGCCACTTGGATCACCTATTGGGTCAAACCGTGGAATTATAACAAAGGAACTTATTGAAATGATGCTTGAAAATAGTAAACTTCCAGTAATTGTAGATGCAGGAATTGGTAAACCATCAGATGCTGCAATGGCAATGGAAATGGGATGTGATGCAGTACTTGTAAATACAGCAATAGCAACTGCACAGGATCCAGTTAGAATGGGAAGAGCATTTGCATTAGCAGTAGAAGCTGGAAGAGAAGCATTCTTATCTAAAATGGCTGAAGAAAAGAAATATGCAAGTGCATCATCACCACTTACAGATTTCTTAGATCTAGGTGATAACAAATGAGTTACTACTATGAATTAGAGAAATGGAAAGATTTTGATTATAATAAATATTTTGACAGTGTAACAGATGAGATGATTGTTAATAGCATATCTAAAGATCACTGCTCAGTATATGATTATTTAAATCTTTTATCACCAAAAGCTCAAAACCATTTAGAAGAAATGGCAGTAAGAGCTGCAAAACTTACTAGACAGCATTTTGGAAATGTAATATCTTTATATCTTCCAATTTATGTATCGAACTACTGTACTAGTAACTGTATTTATTGCGGGTTCTCAAAGAAAAATCATATAAAAAGACGTCATATGAAGATGGAAGAGATTGAAAAAGAAGCAGAAGAGATAGCAAAGAGTGAAATTCAAAATATATTACTTCTTACAGGTGAAGCAAAGGGACTTATAAGTAAGGAATATCTAAGAGATGCAATAAATGTATTAAAAAAACATTTTACATCTGTATCAATAGAAGTTATGCCATTAGATGAAGATGAGTATAGCTATCTTAAAGGATATGGACTTGATGGACTTACTGTTTATCAGGAAACTTATGACGAAGTTAGGTATGCACAGGTACACTTATCAGGTGAAAAGAAAAATTTCAGATATAGACTTGATACACCTGAAAGAGGGGCAAAAGCGGGATTAAGAACTATAGGAATAGGGGCCCTACTTGGACTTGGAAACATAAGAGAAGATGCTTTTAGAACTGGTTTACATCTAAAATATTTAATTGATAACTATCCAAATACAGATTTTAGTATCTCTTTCCCAAGAGTTAATAAAGCTGAAGGGAATTTGAAAGATAGCTATAGTGTAAATGATAAAACATTTGTTCAAATTATTTTAGCTAATAGAATTTTCCAACCTAAAGCTGGAATAAATCTATCAACAAGAGAGAGTGCGTTTATGAGAGACCACCTTTTAAACCTTGGAATTACTAAATTCTCTGCTGGTTCAAGAGTTGAAGTTGGTGGTTATTCACATGAAAATGAATCTACAGCACAATTTGATATTACAGATAGCAGAAACGTAGAAGAAATCGTAGCAGCTATAAGAGCTCATGGTCTTGAACCTGTGTATAAAGACTGGGAGACTTTGGTATGAAAATAGGGATAGCAGGTGTTGGTGGCATAGGGTCGAATGTCGCTATGCACCTTGTTAGATCAGGATTTACAGATTTTAAGTTTGGAGATTTCGATAAGATAGAGGAATCAAATCTCAATAGACAGTTCTATTTTCAGGATCAGATAGGGAAATATAAGGCTGAGATGTTATGTGAAAATTTAAAAAGAATAAATAAAAAAGGTCATTATTTTTTTTCCGTTATTAAATTTGATAGAGATAACATTAAAGATTATTTTTCTGATTGTGATATTATAGTTGATGGATTTGATAAAAAGGAGTATAAATCTCTTTTGGTGGAAGAGTTTTATAATAGTGGAAAGTTACTAATATGTGTATCTGGAATTGGTGGAAAGAATACAGAGAGTATAGTCACAGTAAAAAAGGGAAACAATTTTTATATTGTTGGTGATTTACATAGTGACATTGATAATTATGCAACTTATTCGCATAAAGTTTGTACGGTAGCTGCAAAAGTTGCAGAGATTATATTACAGGTGGGATGTGAGAATGATTAGAGACAAAATCATACCAAATGGTTTATATGGAATAACAGGGGAAAAATTTAGCAATGGAAAAAGCAATTTCCAATGTGTTAAAGAGATGATAAAAGGTGGAATAAAAATAATTCAATATAGAGAAAAAGATAAATCTATGAAAGAAAAGATAAAAGAAGCAAAGGCAATAAGAGAGCTATGTAGAGATAATGGAGTACTGTTTATTGTCAATGATCATGTAGATTTAGCTTTACTTGTAGATGCTGATGGAGTTCATGTAGGGCAAGATGATATGACACCAGCAGATGTTAGAAAACTCGTTGGAAAAGATAAAATAATAGGCCTTTCAACACATAGTCCTGAACAGGCATTCACTGCTTATTATAATAAGGATGTTGACTACATAGGTGTAGGGCCGATATATCCAACTACAACTAAAGATACAGAACCTGTTGGCCTTGATTATCTGGATTTTGTAACTAAGAATATAGATATGCCTTTTGTAGCTATAGGTGGGATAAAAACTCACAATATAGATGAAATCATATCTAGAGGCGCACACACAATCTGTATGGTTAGTGAAGTAGTTTCAAATGATAACATTGCAGAATTTGTTAAAGAGTATATAGGGAAGATTACTTTATAAATAACGAAGGGCTGTTGTATTTTCAACAGCCTTTTTATTTTAAAAACATATTAAGTCCGATAATCAAATATATAAAAAATGATTAAATAAATAAAAAACAGATGCATAGCATTAAAATGCTTTGTATCTGTTGTTATTAGCTTTTAATTTTATGAATCATACTCTGTAAAGTTATTTCTTTTCAGTGTACTGATAACTTTTCTTACGTATAACTCTCCCTCTTCAGAATATGATGCAAGACCCTGAGCTATCTCCTCTGGGCTTTTATTTTCCCTTATAAATCTTCTCAATTTTTTATATGGATTTCCTCTTGAAAGAGTAAGAACAATATCTGCAACTGACTCCTTTATAGAGTTATACTTTTTCAGATGTGGTCTAAATCCATCTGCTCTTGATCCTTTAGCAGGAATACGCGGTTCATTTGGATTAGTTGACCATATACCGAATAGATTATTCCCTTCTTTAAAAAATCTTGATGTTCCCCAGGCACTTTCTAAAGCTCCCTGAGTTAATATAAGAGATGTTGGATATATAAGAAGTCTATCATCCAGCTCTTTCCATTTTCCATATGGAACTCTATACTTTTTAAATAGAGATTTTGCATATCTATATTCTTTTTCACTAAGAAACTCTTTTTTAGATAATTTTTTAACAATCTGTTTATTATGGTTTATTTCACTATTTACAACTTCAATAGCTGGTAGAAGAAGCTCTACAAATACCGTCTTCTTTTGATTCATAGTAAGTGAATTAAGGTCTAAATTTACATTTGAAAAAGAGTATAAATCTTCTGTGTTCTTATATTTTTCTATATCCTCTAGACTATTTAAACTTACATTTTTGTACTTTATTTTAGGGATATCGCTAGTACTGAATTCAGGTAATTCGAATCCAAGAGCCTGGAAACTCATTACTGTAAACAGGACAAAAAATAAACTGCTTAAAATTTTATTTTTCATTCTTTTCTCCTTAAAATTTAGTTTTTAAAAGTATAGCAAAAAATCCAGTAATTGTAAAGTCTAGATAGGACCCACATTATTAAAGTCCGATAATCATATTTATAATATAAAATTTATTTTATTAAAAAAGATTTAAAAAAATACACTCCAATCTTTATTTTTAAAATTGGAATGTATCTTAATTTTCACTATTTATCTTTTAAAAAAAACTTATAATATAATTTTCCACTTCTATATCTATAAGCTTATTACCACTTTTGACATCATACTCAATTTCCATTAGTTTTCTAAGTTTTGATTTAAGATGTTTATCGTCAAAGAGATTAACATTTTTAAGTTTTAGAAAAACTGGATATGGGTGCATAGCTCCTCTATCATTTGCAAAATAATCTTTTATTTCATCATAGACATTGTCTTTAAAATTATTATATGAAATGTTTCTACTACATCTATCTGTTTTGATAAGAAGAGTAAGTTTGAGATACATTATTAGCTCATCTGCAATGAGATACATAAACAGAGGATATAGATTTTCTTCTTTAAGATACCTTAAAAGATTTTTATAATCATGGGTTAGAAGAAAAGTCTCTATAAGATTTTTCAGATTTGCCTCATGATTTATTGAAATAATATTTTTTATTTTTTCCAGAGAAAAAGAATCTCCATCTAAAAAATTTTTAATTTTATCTATTTCATTTTTTAATTTAAAGAAGTCATCTCCAATCAGATTCTGAAGTGTTTCTGCTTCTGTTTGTGAGATATTCAATGTCTGTTGAATATAAAATAAACTTGCCTTTTGTTCATTTTCTTTTCTAAAACAGATAACTTCTGCAATATCAGTAAAAGCATTAAGGACACGTTTACCTATCTCATTTGTTCTTTTACCATAGTCATTTAAAAACTCTTCATATACAATAACTACTTCTTTCTGTGCAAGATTATACATTTTAAGACTTTTACCAATATCTGCTAAATTTTTACAATCCTCTGCTCTTTTTAAAATAATTAGTTCGTGAGGAGAGAACATTGAATTTGTAGAAACTGAGTCAAAAAAAGATGAAATATCATCTGTTGAACCATCAAAAATTTTCTCCCTAATACCTGGATATTTATTTTTTATTTCACCTATAATCTCTTCATATTTAATTTGAAGTGGAGCTGTATCTCCATATAACAAATATAGCATAATTTCACCTTTCCAAAAACTGATTTATAATAAATCATAACACAATAATTGAAAAAAATAAAGCTTGATAGAAATATATTATCAAATTTGATATACTATAAATATAAATGATAAAAGAGATGGGAGAATTATGAATACAAAGAGATTTACGTCAATTACAATAAATTTAGTTTGCGGACTGGCCTGGGTGTTACCAGTGTATTTTTTTGCAAGAGATTTTTTCCATATAGATAAGATTAGGGAACTATCTCAGCAAAATATTTTAGATGTACTGTTCTTTTCAGTAAAACAGAGTTTCTACTCTACAGTTGTAGCTTTTCTTATTGCACTTATCCCAGCGTACTATTCAGCATACAAAAGAAATTTTCTGACAAAACTAATAAATGGTTTGATATTTATACCATTCTTTTTTCCAGTGATATCAGTTGTCACTATTTTCTCCATTGTATTTAATATGGAGATATTTAAAGAGATGAATATACTATATAGTTTAAAGGCTATTGTTATTGCTAATGTATTTTACAACTCACCAATATTTGTAAAGTATATAGGAGAGGGATTGAAGAGAATTCCAAAAGAGATAATTGAAGCTATGAAAGGAGATGGTGCTGATAATATTACTATCTTTTTTAGAGGTCAGCTTCCACTTATTATGCCACAAATATTTAGAGGGTTTATACTGGTATTTACATATTGCTTCTTAGGTTTAGGAATTGTATTATCATTAGGTGGAATTAAATATTCAATAATAGAAGTTGAAATTGCAAATACACTGATGAGTGGTGCTAATTTTTCAAAGGCTATGTATCTTGGTATAATTCAGGTTATTGTATTGATAATCTTAAACCTTTTTGGAATTTTTATAAAAGAATATGAGCTTACAGGAAATCCTGAGAGTAAGAGACTTAACCCTGTTCTGGGAATATACTCTTTTATCTATGCAATACTGCAATATGCAGTAGTAGCATTTTCATTTCTATACTCTTTTGTAAATGTCATTACTGGAAAATTTACTATAAAAGCATATGAGAATCTATTTTCTCCAGATTTTATAGAGGACTATGCAGTTGTTGAAAGCCTTTTTAACTCACTGAAAATTTCAATAGTAGTAAGTGCTATTTCAGTAGTTTTAATATATATAATTATAAAGAATTATAATAGATTTACAGATATTTTAATATTTTCAAATTTGGGTATTTCAGGAGCATTTTTGGCAATAACTTTATATTACCTAAATGTCTTATTTGATATACCACTTGCATTTCTTTTAATACTTGGTTATCTGATTGTTGTTATTCCAATAGGGTATTCATTTATGTATCAGTATGTTAAGAAGTTTCCAAGAGAAGTACTTGAGAGTGGAGATTTAGATTGTAAAAACTCATTACAACGTTTTATATATGTTGAGTTTCCAATTTTAAAGAATATATTTTTATCAGCCTTTTTACAGATATTTGCAATTGTATTTGGAGAATTTACTATAGGATATACTATGCAACTTGAGGATATATTTCCAGTTGCTTCACTGGTAAACTACTCACTTGTTTCCAATAAACAGTATATGGAAAGTTCTGCCTTTACCTCTATTATAATTGCGATAATTTTATCAGCTTTTATTCTTGGAGAATATCTAAAATCTGAAGACTAAAAATAAAAGGATGTGGTGTATTGGGGATTTCACCAGAGGTTCAGTTAAAGAAGATAGTAAGTAAATTAGAAAAAAGAGAAGTAAAATATGAAAAAAATAATTTAATAGGAAATCTTAAGATAGACTATTCAAAAGTTTTAAGCAAAGAGCAACAGATTGCACTTCATTGTTTAAAAGGCCAATATCTTGTAATAGCGGGAGCTGGTTCTGGAAAAACCAGAACAATGGTCTATCGTACTGCTTATTTAATTGAAAATGGTGTGTTACCAAGCCAGATTCTAATGATAACTTTTACAAGAAAAGCAGCTGAAGAGATGAGAGAAAGACTTCTTGGAATACTTGAAACGAAGGAAACAAAAGTCAGGATAATGACTTTTCACTCTCTATGTGCAAAGATAATTTTTAAGAATAAAGCACTATTTAATATAGAGGAGATGCATATACTTGGAGATGACCAAAAGAGAGAGATTATAGAAACACTTTTTCATGAAGAGAAGATTGGTAATCTTAAAATCGCTTTAAAAGATGTTGAAGAGTATATTGAAGCGAAGGAACTAAATAGAGAAATCCTTATTGACAGTAAACAAAAAGAGGTATCACAGAGTATATATGAAAAGTTCACTAGTAAGAAAGAGGAAAATAATCTCTATGAATTTGAGGATTTAATAAGAAAAGTTAATGAGAAATTTATGGAAAATAGAAATTTTCTTGAATATATTCAAAGAGGTATAGAGTATCTCATAGTTGATGAGTATCAGGATAGTAATGATGAACAGAGGAGACTTCTCAAATTACTTGTTGGAAAAGAAAAAAATCTTATGGTAGTTGGAGATGACTTTCAAAGCATATATGGTTTTAGAGGGGCAGACTTTACTAATATTTTAAAATTTGGAAAAGACTTTCCAAATTCAAAGCTAATCAAACTTCAAACAAATTATAGAAGTAAAGAGGAAATAATCAACTATACAAATAAGATCTCTAAAAGCATGAAGATTAAATATAATAAAAAAGTTATTGGAACTGGGAATTCAGGTGGAAGGATATTTAAAAATCAATTTATAAATGAGGAAAAGCAGTGGGAATATCTATGTAAGAAAATTATGAATCTGCACCTGTCTGGAACTTCATATAGTGAGATAGCTATTTTATATAGAAACAGATATGGAGTAAAAGGACTATTAAAATATCTTACATCTAATGGTATTCCATATCATACAAAAAGTGATGAATCCTCAGATGGAGTAGCACTGCTTTCAGTACATAGTTCAAAGGGACTTGAATGGGATGTGGTATTTTTACCAACAATGATGGAAGGGATATTCCCATCATTTAATAATGAGGAAGAGTTAGAAGAGGAAAAAAGATTATACTATGTTGGATGTTCCAGGGCTAAAACTAATTTATATCTTTTATATCCTAAGTTTTATTATGAAAAAACAGGGTATTATGAGAAGAAGTCCAGGTTTCTTAATTATTGACAGATTAAATAGCATCTATAAATAATAGATATAACAAATGACTTATTTAAGTGGAATTCAGAAATAATATATATGGTTCAAAATGGATAAATGCTTGACGTAATTGATGCATATAGAGTATAATAATGTAAAATATATAAGTATGCAGTTTTTTTAAGTAAAAGGGAATTAAGTGAAAATCTTATACGGTCCCGCCACTGTGTTGATGACGAAAGTATCATAGGCCCACTGAGAAATTGGGAAGGGGATATGAGTAGGATGAATCTAAGTCAGGAGACCTTTCTTAAAAAATATTTGACTATCCTGCGGGGACGGGAGGAGAATGAGTATAGTAAATAATTAGGGTACTAAAGTTAATTAATAAAGATAAATATTTTGGGATTTTATTCAGATGTAATATTTGGATAACAGTTTTAATGTTATTTATCTTGATTATTTTGGTGCCTTTTTTTATTTTCAAATGGGAGTGTTGTAATGAAACATAGAAATATCATGATTGTAGGTACCTCATCAGGTGCTGGAAAAAGTATTACAGTTACAGGATTATGCAGAGTTTTTAAAAAAGATGGAAATAGTGTTTGTCCATTTAAATCCCAGAATATGGCATTGAATTCTTTTGTTACAAAGACTGGTAGAGAAATGGGTAGAGCGCAGGTTGTTCAGGCACTTGCCTCAGAAATAGAACCTGAAGCATTTATGAATCCAATTCTTTTAAAACCAACTACTGATAGAAAAATTCAGGTTATTGTAAATGGTAAGTCAATTGGAAATATGAGTGGAATAGAGTATGGAAAATTTAAGACTTCTTTAAAACCTGAGATAATGAAAGCATATAATCATATTAGAGAAACTTATGATATAAGTGTTATTGAAGGTGCTGGAAGCCCTGTTGAAATAAATATAAAAGAGGAAGATATTGCAAATATGAAGATGGCAGAGATGGCAGATGCCCCTGTTATTTTAGTAGCAGATATAGATAGAGGTGGAGTATTTGCTTCTATATATGGAACAATTATGCTACTTTCTCCTGAAGAAAGAAAAAGAGTTAAAGGTGTAATAATCAACAAATTCAGAGGAGATGTCAATATCTTAAAACCTGGATTAAAAGAGATTGAAGATCTGACTGGAGTTCCTGTAGTAGGAGTTATGCCTTATAGCAATATAGATATAGAAGATGAAGACAGTGTAACTGAAAGATTTAGAAGTTTAAAAGAAAATAAAGGGATTGAAATATCTATTATAAAATTAAAACATATGTCTAATTTTACAGATTTTGATGCATTAAAAATTGCAGATGATGTAAATATAAAATATGTAACATCTCCTAAGGAACTTGGAAATGAAGATATAATCATTCTTCCAGGGACAAAAAATACAATAGAGGATTTAAAAGAGATTAAAGATAATGGAATAGCTACTGAGATTATAAAAGCCTCTAAAAATGGAAAAATTGTTATAGGTATATGTGGTGGATTCCAGATGATGGGAGAAAAAATAAAGGATCCATATGAGATAGAAAGTTCAATAAAAGAGATTCCAGGTTTAGGATTACTTGAACTTGAGACAGTTATGGAAAAGGAAAAAAATACAAGACAGTATAGTGGAACACTAAAAAATTGCAGTGGATTATTATCAGGTCTTGAAAATGAAAATATAAATGGATACGAAATTCATCAGGGAGTAACTAATGGAAAAGAGACTCAGATTACTGGTGATGATAGAGTAGTTGGTGTTGTAAAAGGTGATAATATTTTTGCAACTTATATTCACGGAATCTTTGATAATGAAAAAGTTACCCGTAATATCTTAAACTTAGTAAGAGCTAAAAAGGGATTGGATATCCAAGATGAGGGAATGACATTTGATGAGTATAGAATGCATGAACTTGATAAGCTTGAAAAGATAATGAGAGAAAATATAGATATTAAAAAAATATATGAGATAATAGGTGATTAATGTGGATTTTTTATTTAAGTATAGCATAGCTTATGTTTTGGATTTACTGTTAGGAGATCCTCATTGGTTTCCTCATCCAGTTAGATTTATTGGAAAACTTATAACTGGGCTTGAAAAACTTCTATATAGATTTAGTTGTAAGAAGTTTACGGGAGGAGTTCTTGCAATACTTACTATTGGAATAACATTTGTTGTTTCATATTATCTAGCTAAAATATCTCCTATATTAGAAATATTCTTTTTATATACTACCCTTGCTACTAAGAGTTTAGCAGATGAAGGATTTAGAGTATGTAAGGTTCTTGTTGATGGAGATATGGAAAAAGCAAAAAAAGAGCTTTCATATTTAGTGAGTAGAGATACAGGAAATATGGATGTAGTACAGATTACAAGAAGTATTCTAGAAACAATTAGTGAAAACAGTGTAGATGGAGTTATATCTCCAATGTTTTATGCTTTTATAGGAAGCATGTTTTCTGTTGGTGGAGTATCACTTGCTCTTCCATTTGCAATGGGATATAAAGCTATAAATACACTTGATTCAATGGTTGGATATAAAAATGAAAAATATATGGATTTTGGAACTGTATCAGCTAAAATTGATGATGTTGCAAACTTTATACCTGCAAGACTTGCAGGTGGAATATTTATTCCTATATCAGCATTTTTATTACATTACAACTATAAAGGTGCATGGAAGATATTCTTCAGAGATAGATTAAATCATTCAAGTCCAAACTCTGGTAACTCTGAAGCTGCTTTTGCAGGAGCATTAGGAGTACAGTTTGGTGGAAAGACTAGCTATTTTGGAGTAATACATGATAAACCAACTATTGGTGATAAATTAAAACATTTTGGAATACCTGATGTTAAGAAGGGAATCAGACTTCTATATGTTACATCATGGGTAGGAATGGCATTTTTTATTTTCACATCTAGAGTGGTAATGTATTTTATATAAGGAGAGAAATATGGATTTACATGGAGGAAATATTTATAGACTTGCCAGAGAGGGAAAAAAAGAGATATTGGACTACAGCTCTAATATAAATCCTTTAGGAGTACCTGAAAAATTTAAAGAGGCAGTTATAAATAACTTTGACAACTTAGAGAGATACCCAGATCCAGAATATATCGCTTTAAGAGAAAGTATTGCACAGTACAATGGATTGGATCTTAAAAATACAGTAGTAGGTAATGGAGCAACAGAGATTCTATTTTTATATACGCAGGCACTGAAACCTAAAAAAGCATTAATCGTTGCACCTGCATTTGCAGAATACAAAAGAGCTTTGGATTCAATAGGGTGTGAAGTTTTATATTATAGATTATCACATGAAAAGAACTTTACATTTAACTTAGAGGATTTCTTAAAAAACATACCACAATGTGATCTGGTTATAATATGTAACCCGAACAATCCAACTGGAATATTTATTCCATTGGAGGATATAAAAAAGATAAACAATGTGTTAAAAGCAAAGAAAATAAAACTTTTTATAGATGAGGCATTTATAGAGTTTATCAAAGGATGGGAAGAGTTTACAGCGGCAAATCTTAAGGATAAAAATATCTTTATCATGAGGGCTCTAACTAAATTCTTTGCAGTGCCAGGAGTAAGACTTGGTTATGGTATCTATTTTGATGAAACTATAGAAGAGAAATTAAACATGAAAAAGGAACCATGGAGTGTCAATTCATTTGCAGAGATTGCAGGAAGAGTTATGCTTAAAGATAGTGAATATATAGAGCAGACAGAAGAGTGGATAGATAAAGAGAAAAAATGGTTCTATGAAGAGTGTTGTAAGATAAAGAATATAAAAGCTTACAAAACAAATACAAACTTTATGCTTATAAAGCTGTTGAAAAGTACAGCTATTGAAGTTAAGGAAAAAATGCTTGAAAAAGGAATTCTTGTTAGAGATGCTTCAAACTTTGAAGGATTAAACGAGCATTTTATAAGACTTGCAATAAAAAATAGAGAGAATAATATAAGAGTACTTAATACTCTCAAAGAGGTGGTAGAATGAAAGCCTTTATGATTGCAGGAGTAAGCAGTGGAATAGGAAAGACAACAGTTTCTATGGGACTTATGTCATTATTTGAAAATGTATCTCCATTTAAAGTTGGTCCTGATTATATTGATCCAGGTTTTCATCAGTTTGTAACTGGTAATAAAAGTTATAACTTAGATTTATTTATGATGGGAGAAGATGGAGTAAAATACACTTTTCAAAAACATCATAAAAATCTATCAATAGTTGAAGGTGTTATGGGACTATATGATGGCCTTGATCATTCACTTGATAATAATAGCTCTGCACATATATCAAGAGTACTTAACCTTCCAGTTATTTTAATAGTAGACGGTGGAGGAAAAAGTACAAGTATTGCAGCTCAGGTTTTAGGTTATAAGATGCTTGATCCTAGAGTAAATTTAGCAGGTGTTATTATAAATAGAGTTACTGAGAAAATGTATGAACACTACAGAGAGGCTATTGAAAAATATACAGGACTGAAATGTTTAGGATATGTACCAAAGGATGATACTTTAGCACTATCTAGTAGACATCTTGGATTACTTCAGGCAACTGAGATAAGTGATCTAAAAGATAAAATTACAAAGTTAAAAGAGACATTGGAAAAAACTATAGATAAAGAGGCAATACTTAAGATTGCTCAAATAGATGATAAAGAGAAAGAGCCTTGTCCATATGCAGATTTAAAGAATAAATATAAAGGATTGAAACTTGGTCTTGCTAAAGATAGTGCATTTAGTTTTTATTACAATGATAATATAGAGATGCTTGAATATATGGGAATAGAGATAACTCCATTTTCTCCAATAAAAGATAAAGATATTCCAGAAGTAGATATTCTATATTTTGGTGGAGGATACCCTGAAATATATTCAAATGAGCTCCAAAGAAATAAAAGTCTGATAAATTCAATTATAAAATTTTATCAAAATGATGGTGTTATTTTTGGTGAGTGCGGTGGTTTCATGTACCTTAGCCAAGGATTTAAAAACATCAATGGTAATCTAGAAAAAATGTGCGGAATAATAAAATGTACAGAAGAGATGAGAAATAGATTAGATATATCAAGATTTGGTTATATCAACATAATTAAGGATAAAAAGATAGTTGGAAAAGGTCACGAATTCCACTATTCAAAAATAAATACAGTAGATGACGATACAAGAGAATATGATATTGAAAAACCAAATGGTAAAAAATGGAAATGTATATTTAGAGAGAAGAATGTTTATGGAGGATATCCACATCTGCATTTCTTCAAAAGCATTGATTTTTTAACAGAGATTTTAAATAAAGCAAAGGAAGTGAAATAATGAAAGATTATATAAAAGTACCTCAGGATATAGAAAAAAGAAGTTTTGAAATTATAGGTGAAGAGTTAGGAGAAAAGGTAAACAATTTTGATGAGAAAACTCTTCCAATAGTAAAAAGAGTAATTCACACAACTGCAGACTTTGAATATGCAGATTTAATTGAATTTAGAAACAATGCAATAGAAAGTGCAATGGAAGCATTAAAAGGTGGATGTAAAATTTACTGTGATACAAATATGATAGTAAATGGATTAAGCAAAATGGTATTAGGTAAATTTGACTGTAAAGCATATTGCTTAGTATCAGATCCAGAAGTTATAAAAGAGGCTAAATCAAGAGGAGTAACAAGATCAATAGTTGGAATGGAAAAAGCAGGAAAAGATCCTGAAACCAAGATATTCTTAATAGGAAATGCTCCAACAGCTCTTTATAAATTAAAAGAGATGATAGAGAAAAATGAAATTGAAAAACCAATGTTAGTAGTAGGAGTTCCTGTAGGATTTGTAGGAGCTGCTGAATCTAAAGAGGTTTTCAAAGGATTGGATGTTCCATATATTACAATAAATGGAAGAAAAGGAGGAAGTACTGTAGCAGTATCAATTCTTCATGGAATTTTATACCAAATGTATAAAAGAGAGGGATTCTAATGGCTCAGGAATTAAGAAGCGGCTATACCACAGGAAGCTGTGCAGCTGTAGGGGTAAAGGCAGGGTTTCAGGCCTTACTCCACAATAATTTTTGTGAGGAAATTGAATTTACAACTTTAAATGGAATTAAATTAAATGTTCCAGTATATAGATTAAGAGTTAGAAAAAATATGGTTTCATGTGCTATTAAAAAATTTGCAGGAGACGACCCAGATGTAACTAATGGGATTAGCATCTGTACTCAGATAAAACTTGTAGATAAATTACCTGAGATTAAAAAAGGTCACTATTATGATAACTTTGTTATTGTTGGTGGCCGTGGTGTTGGAACTGTAACTAAAAATGGATTGCAGGTTCAGGTAGGTAAATCAGCAATTAACCCAGGACCTCAGAAGATGATCAGTGAAATTGCACAGGAAGAACTAAAAAATACAGATAAAAAAGCTATAATAACAGTTTACGTTCCTGAAGGAATTGAAAAATCTAAAAAGACTTTTAACCCAAAACTTGGTATACTGAGAGGTATTTCTATCTTAGGTTCTACTGGAATAGTAAAGCCAATGAGTGAAGATGCTCTTAAAGATTCCATGTTTGTTGAATTAAAAGTACTTAGAATGGCAAGAGATAGAGACTGGGTAATATTTACTTTTGGAAACTATAGTAAAGAATATTGTAAAAACCTTGGACTGGATCTGGAGCAGACAATTGTTATAAGTAACTATGCTGGATTTATGATAGATTCTGCTGTCAAATTAGGTTTTAAAAAGATACTTTTCTTAGGACATATAGGAAAAGCAATAAAAATAGCTGGTGGAATATTTAATACACACAGTAGAGTTGCTGATGCAAGAGTAGAAATAATGGCAGCTAATGCTTTTATCTGTGGAGAAAAAGATGAAACAATTCATAAAATATTAAAATCCAATACAGTTGAAGAAGCATGTGAATTTATTGAAAATAAAGAGTTTTTCACTCTCATTGCTAATAAAGTTAAAAAGAGAGTGGAAGAGTACTCAAGGGAAGAACTTGAGTGTGAAGTTTTACTATTTTCATTTAAAGGAGCAACTTTGGGATATACTAAGGATTTTTATAAATTGGCAGGTGAGTTAGCTGGAAAAAATTAGTGTAGTAGGGCTTGGACCTGGAAATATAGATTATATAACAAAAAAGGGAATAGATAATATTGGAAGTTGTGATATTGCCATTGGTGGTAAAAGACAGCTAAGTGAGATATCATTCCTATTAAAAGAAGATTGTGAAAAATATACTTTAGGAAAACTTGTAGAAGTAATAGACTTTATTAAAGGTCACAGAGATAAGAAAATTACAGTTATTGTTTCTGGAGATACGGGATATTACAGTCTTCTTCCTTTTCTCCGTAAATATTTTAAGAGAGAGGAACTTGATGTAATTCCTGGAATTTCATCTTTTCAATATCTTTTCTCAAAACTAGGAGAAGCCTGGCACAATTATCGTTTGATAAGTGTCCATGGAAGAGAGATGGATTATATAAAAGAGATAGAAAGTAATCCAGGTATTGTATTATTAACTGATGATAAAAATACACCATATACAATAGCAAGAGATATTTATGAAAATGGTTTTAGAGATATGGAGGTTATTGTAGGAGAAAGACTTTCTTATGAGGATGAAAAAATCAGTGTAGTGAATATAGAAAATTATCAGGAACTTGATAGAGAGTTTAAGATGAATATTACAGTAATAAGAAAAAAATAGGTTGGTGTAAAAATGCATATATATGATAAAGATTTTGTACAAAGAGAATTACCTATGACAAAACAGGAGATAAGAGCTATAACTGTAGCAAAACTTCAGTTAAGACCAGATTCAGTTTTAGTAGATGTTGGAGCAGGAACTGGTACAATTGGAATAGAAGCTGCAACATATATTCCAAATGGTAAAGTTATAGGTATTGAAAAAGAGGAAAAAGGATTAAATATTATAAAGGAAAATGTGGCTAAAATTGGAGTTACAAACTATGAACTTATCCATGGTAGAGCACCTGAAGATATACCTGATATAGCTTATGACAGAATGTTTATAGGTGGGTCTACTGGAAGCATGAAAGAGATAGTTAAACACTTTATGGAACATGCAAAGGATAACAGCAGACTTGTTATAAATACTATAACATTAGAGAGTCTAAATGAGAGCATGGAAATACTTAAATCTTTTGCTTTTGCAGATATTGAAGTAGTAAATGTGATGGTTTCACGAGGAAAAAAAGTAGGAAAATACACTATGATGTATGGTGAAAATCCGATTTATATAATAACAGCAATTAAACAAGGAGGAAATAAATAAATGAGTAACAAATTTTATGGAATAGGAGTAGGGGTAGGAGACCCTGAACAATTAACAGTAAAGGCAATTAATATTTTAAAGAAACTAGATGTAGTAATCGTTCCAGAAGCTAAAAAAGATGAAGGAAGTACTGCTTATGAAATTTCAAAAGAGTATTTAAAACCAGGTGTAGACTTAGTATTCATGGAATTCCCAATGCTAAAGAACCCATTAGATAGAGTAGAAGGAAGAAAAGCTAATACAAGAGTTGTAGAAAAATTATTAGATGAAGGAAAAAATGTTGGATTCTTAACTATTGGAGATTCAATGACATACAGTACATATGTATATATCCTTGAAAATCTTCAAGACAAATATAAAAAACAAGTTGAAACAGTTCCTGGTATATCTTCATTTGCAGATATGTCTTCAAGATTTAACTTCCCAATCGTTATGGGAGACGAGTCACTTAAAATAGTTTCTATAAATGAAAATACAGATATAGAAAAAGAATTAAATGACACAGATAACATCGTATTTATGAAAGTCAGCAGAAACTTTGATAAATTAAAAGAAGCATTAGCAAAAACTGGAAATATGAACAATGTAATAATGGTATCTAACAGTGGTAAAGATACAGAAAAAGTATTCTATGATATTTCAAATTTAACTAAGGAAGATATCCCATATTTCACAACTATGATATTTAAAAAAGGAGGATTCGAAGAATGGAAAAAGTTTTCTTTATAGGAGCAGGACCTGGGGATCCAGAATTAATAACAATAAAAGGACAAAGAATAGTTAAAGAAGCTGACATTATTATATATGCAGGTTCATTAGTTCCTAGACAAGTTATCGACTGTCACAAAGAGGGAGCAGAAATATATAACTCAGCATCTATGACTCTTGAAGAGGTAATGGATGTAACAATAAAAGGAATCAGAGCAGGGAAGAAAGTAGCTAGAGTTCATACAGGAGACCCAGCTATATTTGGTGCTCATAGAGAACAAATGGATATCCTGGATGAAAATGGAATAGAATATGAAGTAATTCCAGGAGTAAGCTCATTTTTAGCATCTGCTGCAGCTGTAAAAAAAGAATTTACACTTCCATCAGTATCACAAACTGTTATTTGTACTAGACTAGAAGGAAGAACTCCAGTTCCAGAAAATGAATCATTAGAAAGCCTTGCTAAACACAGAGCATCAATGGCTATATTTTTATCAGTTCATATGATAGGAGATGTTGTAAAAAGACTTGGAACATCTTATCCTATGACTACTCCAATTGCTGTTGTACAAAGAGCTACATGGGAAGACCAAAAAATAGTTATTGGTACTCTAGAAACAATTGAACAAAAAGTAAAAGAAGCTGGAATAACTAAAACTGCTCAAATTCTTGTTGGAGATTTTTTAGGAGATAAATACGAAAAATCTAAATTATATGATAAAACATTTACTCATGAGTTTAGAAAAGGAATAAAATAAGATGAAAATAGCTATATGGAGTGTTACACGGGGAGCTGGGAGAGTAGCTTATAGATTAGGAAGTGAAATTTCAGCAGATATATATACACTTAAGAAATTTGAAATTAATAATACTTTACAGATAGATAACTTTACAGATGAATTGGGAAAACAGTTTAATAGATATGATGCACATATATTTATTATGGCAACAGGGATTGTAATTAGAAAGATTGCACCTTTAATCAAAAGTAAAGATGTGGATCCAGCTGTTGTAGTTATAGATGAACAGGAGAGATTTGTAATATCTCTTCTCTCTGGTCATCTAGGTGGAGCAAATGAATTGGCATCAGATTTAGCTCAGCAGTTTTCACTTTTACCAATAATTACAACAAGTTCTGATATAACTGGAAAGATAGCTATTGATACTCTATCTCAGAAAATGAACTGTGAAATGGAGAATTTGGAAAAAGCTAAGAATATCACATCTTTAATAGTTGATAATAAAAAAGTAGATATACTGCTTCCTAAAAATGTTACATTTGGAGAAAATGGCAATAGTGAGGGAGTTGTAATAACATCTAATAAAGAGAATATAGAAATAATGAGATTATATCCTAAAAATCTTATTTTAGGTATTGGATGTCGTAGAGGTACTTTAAAAGAGGATATCTTAAAAGCTGTAGATACACTTATGAAAAAATATAATCTCTCATATAAGAGTATACGTAAAATTGCAACAGTAGATGTTAAAGCTGATGAAATTGGCTTAATAGATGCAGCTAAAGAATTAGGACATGAACCTATTATAATAGATAGAAGTAAAATACTAACAGTAGAGAGTAATTTTAAAGGATCTGAATTTGTAAAAAAACAGATTGGTGTAACTTGTGTATCTGAACCATGTGCTTATTTAGCATCAAATAAAAATGGTAAATTTATAGAGCAAAAGTTTATTTATAATGGAATAACAATATCAATTTATGAGGAGAAGTTTGAAAATGAATAAAGGAAAAATATATGTAGTAGGTATAGGACCTGGAAATATGCAGGATATGAGTATCAGATGTTATAATACATTAAAAAATGTTGATGTAATAGCTGGATACATCACTTATATTGACTTAGTTAAAGATGAATTTAAAGATAAAGAGTTCTATGTATCAGGAATGAAAAAAGAGATAGATAGATGTGAAAAAGTATTAGAGCTTGCTAAAGAGGGAAAAACAGTTGCATTGATCAGCAGTGGAGATGCTGGAATATATGGAATGGCAGGAATAATGATAGAAGTTGCACTAGGAAGTGGAATAGATGTTGAAGTTATCCCTGGTATTACATCTTCAGTAGCTGGAGCATCATTAGTAGGAGCACCTTTAATGCATGACCAGGCTATAATAAGCTTAAGTGACCTGTTAACTGACTGGGATGTTATAACTAAGAGAATAGATAGAGCAAGTGATGCAGACTTTGTTATCTCTCTATACAATCCAAAAAGTAAAGGTAGAACTGAACAAATAGTTGAAGCAAGAGAAATTATGTTAAGACATAAAGATCCTAAGACACCTGTGGCTTTATTAAGACACGTTGGAAGAGAAGATCAAAACTATACCCTAACTAACCTTGATGAAATGTTAAATCACGAAATAGATATGTTTACAGTGGTTATAGTAGGTAACTCAAAAACATATATTAAAAATGGAAAGATGATAACACCTAGAGGATATAAGTTATGATCTGGGTCATAGGCGGAACTAAGGATTCAAGAGAGTTTTTAGAAAAAATAATAAAAACTACTCAGAATATTGTTGTAACAACTGCCACAGAGTATGGAGGAAAGTTACTGGAAAATCTGCCAGTTAAGGTAGTTTGTAAAAAGCTTACTCTTGAAATGATGGAAGAGTTTATTATGGAAAACGGTGTTGATACAGTTATAGACTTAAGTCATCCTTATGCAGCAGAGGTTTCTACCAATGCATTAAAAGCATCTCAGAATAAAAAAATAAAGTATTACAGGTTTGAAAGAGAAGAGGTTTCTTTTCTCCCTAAAAAGTATAGAAAATTTGAAACAATTGATGAATTGGTTTCTGATTTGGAAACTTTAGACGGTAATATTTTAATTACACTTGGAAGTAATAATATTCCACATTTTTCAAATATCAAGAACTTAGGTAACTGTTATTTTAGAATTTTACCTAAGTGGGATATGGTAAAAAGATGTGAGGATAATGGGATTCTGCCGAAAAATATTATAGCTATGCAAGGACCATTTACAAAAGAGATGAATATCGCAATGATTGATCAGTATGATATTAAATATCTAGTCACTAAACAGGCTGGAGCTACAGGAGGAGAAAAGGAGAAGATAGAAGCTGCTGAAGAAAAAAATGTAGAAGTTATCTATCTTACAAGACCTCAAATAATATATCCAAATCATTATAGTGATATTGATGAACTTGTAAATGTAATATCTAAAGAAATAAAATAGTGTTAAAGACTCTCTTATAGGGAGTCTTTTTTCATTTATCTAAATAAATATTTTGAATTTTTTTCTAGTATGTGATAAAATTAATGAATATCAATAAATGTATAGAAGACAATTTTGGTCTTGAGAGAGGAGAAGAAATGAATATATCAAAAAGAGCATTAGAAATGAACTTTTCTCCAATAAGAAAGTTAATTCCTCTTGCAGATGAGGCTGAAAAAAAAGGAGTAAAGGTTTATAAACTAAATATTGGACAACCTAATATAGTAACACCAGACTCATTTTTTGAAGGTCTTCATAACTATAAAGAAAAAATAGTAACTTATTCAGATTCAAAAGGAATTTTAAAACTTAGGGAAAGTTTTGTAAAAAGTTATCAAAAAAGTGGCATAGATATCAATGTTGATGATATCTTAATTACACAAGGTGGAAGTGAAGCAATATTTTTCATTTTAATGTGTATTTGTAACGAGGGAGATGAGGTATTAGTACCAGAACCTTTCTACTCAAACTACTCAAGTTTTTCTATGTTTTCAGGAGCTACTGTTAAAGCAATTCCTACTTCAATAGAAAATAATTTCCATCTGCCATCAAAAGAGGAGATTGAAAAATATATAACTCCTAAGACAAGAGCTATAATGTTTTCAAATCCAGTTAACCCAACTGGAACTGTATATACAGAAGATGAAATCCACATGATAGGTGAGATTGCAAAAGAACATGATCTGTATATAATTGCAGATGAGGTATATAGGCAATTTGTTTATGATGATACTCCTTATACTTCAGTCATGAAGATGTCAGATATAGCTGATAGAGTAATTTTAGTAGATAGTATATCTAAACACTATAGTGCATGTGGTGCAAGAATTGGTCTAATTGCAAGTAAAAATCATGAACTCATGAATTATATCTTAAAGTTCTGCCAGGCAAGACTATGTGTATCTACAATAGAACAACACGCTGCTGCAAATCTTATCAATACTATGGATAGCTATTTAGAAGATGTTAAACTGAAATATAAAAGCAGAAGGGATCTATTATATGGATATTTAAAAAGAATACCAGGAGTAGTTTGCTCTAAACCTCAAGGTGCTTTCTATATATTTGCAAAACTTCCAGTTGATAATGTGGAAAAATTTGCTAAATGGCTGTTAACTGATTACTCTTATGAAGGAAAGACAATACTTATTGCACCTGGACCTGGATTTTATTATACAGAGGGTAAAGGAATGCAAGAAGCAAGATTTTCTTTCTGCACAAATATAGATGACATAGAAAATGCAATGATAGTGTTAAGAAGAGCATTAGAAGAGTATAACAGCAAATAATGCCATAAGGAGAGTGTCTCTAAATAATGGAAATAAAAGATATTATTATTGAAAAAATCATAGACGGAGAACTGGAGAAAGATATTTTACCTCTACGTGAGATGTTTGTATTCTATGAATGTGCAATAAAAGAGATTACAACTAAATTTGAAGTATTGGCACTGGATCTTCAGGTCCATGGGACATATAACTCAATTGAAGGAATAAAAAGTCGTGTAAAAACTTTAAAGAGCATATTTACAAAAATGAAAAAGAGAAACCTTCCTATAACAGTGGAAAGTATCCAGGAAAATCTCCATGATATTGCAGGAATTCGTGTAATTACACCATTTGTTGAGGATATATACCGTCTTGTAACAAATTTTTTAAATCAGGATGATATTACTCTTATAACTATGAAAGATTATATCAAAAATCCTAAAAAGAATGGTTATAGAAGTTTACACTTAATTGTATCGATACCAATATTTCTACACGATACTAAAAAGAATATTAAAGTTGAAATACAATTTAGAACAATTGCCATGGACGCCTGGGCTACATTGGAACATAAATTGATGTATAAGAAAAATATAGATCCAGAACAGGTAGATGCAATTGAAAAAGAATTAGCAGAATGTGCTGCTTTATCATCAGAATTTGATAAGAAAATGGAAAATATTAAACATAAAGTAATGCCATAGGAATAAAAAATTATAATTATTTGACTTTTTAATCTGTATAGAGTATAATAAGGAAAATCAAGAAGAAAAGGAGAAGAGAAATGTTAAGGTCTTTAAGGATGAGGAATAGCAGAATACAATTTAATAGTATATCTAACCTTGTCACTAGAGTTGCCTAATTACTCTAATTACTTTTTTATGGAAAAGATTGGGAGTTTATTTTTGTATTCCCTTGAGCATAAAGAAAAAACATATTTATTATGTTTTATGTAATACAGACAGGTTTAGTCTGTATTTTTTTTTACAGAAATAATTAATTTTATATATAGGAGGACACAATGGAATATTTACACGTTTTAAAGGAGATATTTATTGATGGTGACAGATATAAATATATTCTTCAAGGATTAGGATTTTCAATAGGAACAACAGCATTAGCAGCAATTATAGGGATTATGCTAGGAATATTAATAGCATTGATGGAATTATCAAATTTTTATCCATTTAAACATAATAAGAAATGGAAAAATTTCAATCCACTATCTAAAATAGCTTATGGGTATGTAGATTTAATAAGAGGTACACCAGCAGTTGTACAACTTATGATAATGGCAAACCTTATATTTGTTGGAGCTTTAAGAGATACACCAATACTTGTTATAGCAGCTCTATCATTTGGTATTAACTCTGGTGCATATGTTGCAGAAATAATAAGAGCAGGTATTGAAGGACTTGATAAAGGTCAAATGGAAGCAGCAAGAGCTTTAGGAATGAACTACAAACAATCTATGAAAGAGGTAATTATTCCTCAGGCAATTAAAAAGATACTTCCAGCTCTAGTTAGTGAATTTATAACTCTTTTAAAAGAAACATCAATTGTTGGATTTATAGGTGGTGTGGATTTACTAAGATCTGCCAATATAATTACAAGCCAAACTTATAGAGGAGTTGAACCTCTACTTGCAGTTGGTCTTATATACCTTATAATGACAAGCTTATTTACTAAATTTATGAGAAAAGTTGAAAAGGGGTTGAAAGTAAGTGATTAAGATTGAAAAACTATATAAAAACTTTGAAGATTTACATGTATTAAAAGGGATATCAACAGAGGTAAAAAAAGGTGATATTATAGCTATAATAGGACCATCAGGAAGTGGTAAATCTACATTTCTAAGATGTATAAATAGACTTGAAGAACCAACAAGTGGACATATATACATAGATGAAAAGGATATTTTATCAGATGATGTAGATATCAATAAAATCCGTCAGAAAGTAGGAATGGTGTTTCAACACTTTAACCTTTTCCCACATAAAAGCGTTTTAGAAAATCTTGTAATGGCTCCAATGAAATTAAAAAATATAACTCGTGAAGCTGCTGAAAAGAAAGCTTATTATCTATTGGAGAAGGTTGGATTGAAAGAAAAAGCAAATGCCTATCCAAATCAGTTATCTGGAGGTCAAAAACAACGTATAGCAATAGCAAGAGCATTAGCTATGGAACCTGAAGTAATGCTATTTGACGAGCCAACTTCAGCACTTGACCCAGAAATGATTAAAGAGGTACTGGATGTTATGAGAGATCTAGCTAAAGAGGGAATGACAATGCTTATAGTTACTCATGAACTTGGATTTGCCAGAAACGTTGCTAACCGTGTATTCTTTATGGATAAAGGAATTATATTAGAGGATAGTACACCAGATGAACTATTTACTAACCCTAAAAATGAAAGAACTAAAGAATTTTTAAATAAAGTGCTTAATAAATAAAAATATAAAATATAAGGAGTGAAAGATATGAAAAAATTTTTAAAATCAGCTTTAATTGGAATTTTAGCTTTAACTATTTCTGTAAGTGCATTTGCAAAGAAAAAGGTATATGTTGGAACTAACGCAGAGTTTCCTCCATTTGAATATCTTGAAAATGGTAAACCTACTGGATTTGATATTGATCTTGTAGATGAAATGGGTAAATTGATGGATGTTGATATTAAAATAGTTGATATGGCTTTTGATGGATTATTACCAGCTTTACAAATGAAGAAAGTTGATCTTGTTATTGCAGGAATGACTGCTACTCCAGAAAGAGAAAAAACTGTTTCATTTACTCAACCTTACTATACTGCAAGCCAAGTTATAATCGTTAGAGAGGGAGATGACTCAGTAAAATCTTTCGATGACTTAAAAGGAAAGAAAGTTGGAGTTATGTTAGGATTTACTGGTGATATAGTTGTTAGTAAGATAGATGGTGCAAAACCTGAAAGATATAATGCAGCTTATGCTGGAATAATGGCTTTAAAAGCTAAGAAAATCGATGCAGTTGTATTAGACTCTGAACCAGCTAAGAACTTTGTTAAACAAAATGCTGGCCTTCAAATAGCTGATGCAAATAGTGCTCAGGAAGAATATGCAATAGCTATAAGAAAGAATGATAAAAAACTTATGGAACAAGTTGAAAAAGCCTTGGCAGAAATCAAAGAAAATGGAACATATGATAAACTATTAAAAAAATACTTTAATTAATACTACTAAATCTTCTATTTTCTCCCAGTTTGTGATATTATTTAGTGTAGATTAACCAGGAGGAATTAAAATGATAGTAGATGTAATTGAAACAGCTGGAAGCATAGACACAGAAGTAATTAAAGGTAAAACTGTAGTTATTATTGATGTGCTTAGAGCTACAAGTGTTATGACAACAGCACTTGCAAATGGTGTAAAGGGGATATATCCTTATAAAGATATAGAAAGTGTAATAGAAAATTCAAAAAAGGATTCAAATCCACTTCTTTGTGGTGAAAGAAAAGGACTGAAAATTGATGGATTTGACTGTGGGAACTCCCCACTTGAATACCCATCAGAAAAGGTTGCTGGAAGATATATGTATATGACTACAAGTAACGGTACAAGAGCTATTGAAAAATGTGCTGAAACTGCAGATACTATATATATATAGGAGCATTTCTAAATATTGGAAGTATAGTGGACAGATTATTAAGAGACAATAAAGATGTTGTTATTGTATGCTCTGGAACTGATGATAAGTTTTCATTTGACGATGCACTATGTGCTGGAGAGATAATTAAACGTCTATCACAGGAAGCTAATGTTAAATGTACAGATATAAGCTTAGCTCTTAAGTTTATTGCTCAGAATTCTAAAAGCATATTTACAACTTTAAAAGGATGTAAACACTTTGAATATCTTAAGTCAATAGGATTTGAAGGGGATATGGAACACTGCTTTACAATGGATAAATACACAATTGTGCCTCAATATAAAAATGGATGTATAAAAATTAAATAATTGCTAAACTGCACTGTATTCTAGGTTTTAAAAGAATATGGTGCAGTTTTTTTATTTAACTATTTCTTTTTGTAATAAAATTAGCTACAATATAATTAAAATATAAGAAGAAGAGGAAGATTAATGAATAGATATCATAGCTTAAACGACTATTTTAAAGAGACATTTGGAGAAAAGATATATAAAGTATCATTGGATGGAGGATTTACATGTCCAAATAGAGATGGGACGTTGAGTACAAAGGGGTGCATTTTCTGCAGTGAAAGAGGAAGTGGAGATTTTGCAGGTAGTAGAAGACTGAGCATTACAGAGCAGATAGATGAGCAATTAAAGCTTATTGAAAAGAAATTTCCATCTGGAAAGGTAATTGCATATTTTCAAAATTTTACAAATACATATGGTGATATTAACTATATGAAAGAGATATATAACGAAGCACTATCACATCCACGTGTTATGGGACTTGCAATAGCTACAAGACCTGATTGTATAAATGATGAAGTAATAGAGATGCTGGATGATTTTAATAAAAAGTGTTTTCTGTGGGTAGAGCTGGGATTACAGACTATAAATGAAGAGGTTGCTGAAATTATTAATAGGCACTATCCATTAGAAACTTATGATAAAGCTACTGAAAAACTAAGAGAAAAAAATATAAAATTTGTTACTCACATTATAATAGGATTGCCAGGAGAAAAGGAGGATGATCCATTAAATACAGCAAAATATGCAGAAAAAAGAGGAACTTGGGGAATAAAAATTCATTTATTGCATGTGCTTAAAGGTACGAAACTTGAGGCTTTATATAACATTGATGAAATAAAATTACAAAAAAAATCAGAATATGTGAAAAAAGTAGTTAAAATATTGAGAAATATGTCGTATAATATGGTTATACATAGACTGACAGGAGATGGAAGTAAAAAAGATCTGGTTGGCCCAATGTGGAGTGCAAATAAAAGAGATGTTTTAAATACAATAAACAAGTATTTAAAAGATAATAATATTGTTCAAGGTGATGAAGTGGGGGAATAAATAATGGGAGTAATTATCAAGATTAACACGATGAAGAGTCAACTGACATCGATTGAAAAGAGAATTGCTGAATACATTCTAAAAGATCCTGAAAGTATAAAAAATCTTAATACATATCAGGTGGCAAAAAATTGCAAAGCTAGTCAGGCTTCTATTGTGAGATTTGCAAAAAAGCTTGGATTTAAAGGATATCCTGATTTTAAGCTATCTTTAAGCCAGGATATTGGGAATAGAAAAGCAGAGTCTCATATCAATATTATTCATGAAGAGATAAAAAGTGAGGATACTTTTGAAGTAGTTGGAAAAAAGATTGCTCATGAAAATATCTTAGCAATAAATAACACTTGTGAAATTACTGACTTTAAACAGCTTGAAAATGCTGTAAAAGCCATTGCAAATGCTGATAAGATAATGATTGCAGGTGTGGGATTTTCAGGAATAGTAGCGAAAGATTTATATTATAAATTATTGGAACTTGGTAAACATGCAATTATGGAAACAGATACTCATATGCAACTAAGCTGTTTAAGCAGTATGGGAAAGAAAGATGTGCTATTTGTAATATCTCATAGTGGAAAAACTGTTGAGATGTATGATATTACAAAAGTAGCAAAAGATAGAGGAGTAAAGATAATCTCAATGACAAGTATTGTCCCTAATCCTATAAGTGATTTGGCAAATATAAAACTTGGCACTGTAGAGATGAAAAGTAACTTTAGATCTACTGCTTTATCACCAAGAATATCACAGCTTACAGTTATAGATATGATTTATATAAAATTGATGTTAGAGAATAAAAAGATGCAGGATTATATATTTAATGCCATAGACCTTGTTCAAGGATTTAAATTAAAATAAAAACATAAAAATATAGAGGAGGAAACAAAAATGAGAGTAATAATTACAGATAAAAGTGTAGGGGATTGGGCTGCAGTATATGTAGCAAGAAAGATTAACGAATTTAAACCAACTGAGGATAGACCATTTGTACTAGGACTTCCAACTGGAGGAACACCACTTGCAATGTATAGAAGATTAATTCAAATGAATAAAGATGGAATTGTTTCTTTCAAAAACGTTGTAACATTTAACATGGATGAATATGTAGGATTAACTCCAGACAATGACCAAAGCTACCACTACTATATGCATAAAAACTTCTTCGACCATATAGATATTAAAAAAGAAAATATAAATATCTTAGATGGTACAGCAAAAGATTATAAAGCTGAATGTGAAAGATATGAAGAAAAAATAAAATCTTATGGTGGAATACATCTATTCTTAGGAGGAATTGGACCAGACGGACACATAGCATTTAACGAACCTGGATCTTCATTATCTTCTAGAACTAGAGATAAAGACTTAACTATGGATACAATAATAGCTAACTCAAGATTCTTTGGTGGAGATATTAACAAAGTACCTAAATTAGCTCTAACAGTAGGAGTAGGAACTATTCTTGATGCTAAAGAAGTATTAATAATGGTAACAGGAGCTAACAAAGCAAGAGCATTACACTATGGAATTGAAGAAGGAGTAAATCACATGTGGACAATATCAGCTCTTCAACTACATAGAAACGGAATAATTGTATCTGACGAAGCAGCTTGTTCTGAATTAAAAGTTGGAACTTACAGATACTTTAAAGATATTGAAAAAAATAACCTAGATAGCGATAGATTATTAAAAGAAATCTACGATTCTAACAAATAATAAGGAGAAAATATGAGAAAAGCAATCATAAATGGGGACGTTTTCTTAGGAAATATGTTTTATGAGGGAAAAGCTTTAGTTATTAATCAAGATAAAATTGAGGATATTGTTTCTCAAGATAGATTAGATGAGGCATATCCTGGAATTGACAAAATTGATGCTGGGCATAATTATGTTGTACCTGGTTTTATAGATTTACAAATAAATGGGTGTGGAGGAATCCTTTTTAATGATGAGATTTCTATTAAAGGTGTAGAAACAATGTATAAGACAAACCTTAAATATGGATGTACATCTTTTACTCCAACTCTTATAACAACAACTGATGAAAATATTCTAAAGGCATTAGAATTAATGGAAGGTATAGATAAAAAAGAATATGGGGTATTAGGATTACATATAGAAGGACCTTATATTTCAGTTGAGAAAAAAGGAATTCACAATGAAAAATTTATAAGACCTGCAGATGATAAGATGATAGATAGAATTATTAAATCAGGTAAGGAAAATGTAAGAATATTAACTCTTGCTCCTGAAAGAACAGATGGAAGAGTTATAGCTAAACTGCATAAAGCAGGAATAAACGTAGCATTAGGACATACTAATGGAACTTATGAAGAGTTAAAAGAAAAAGAAAGCTATGGAATAACACTTGCAACTCACCTATTTAACGGAATGTCTTCATTTGCTCATAGAGCACCAGGTGCAGTAGGAACTATATTTGATAGTGATCTTTGTGCAGGAGTAATTGTTGATGGTTTCCACTCTCATTTCTCTGCAATAAAATCAGCTATTAAAATAATGGGAGAGAGATTGTATTTAGTTACAGATGCTGTATCTCCTGTTGGAACAGAGATGGAATACTTCTTCTTTGAAGGAAGAAAGGTTTATTATAAAAATGGTAAATGCTTTGGAGAAGATGGAACATTAGGTGGTTCTGCACTTACTATGGATGCAGGAGTAAGAAATCTTGTTGCTCACTGTGGAATTACTTTAGAAGAAGCAATTAGAATGGCAACTTTATATCCAGCAAAAGCAATAGGACTTGAAAATGAATATGGAAAATTACAACCAGGATGTTATGCTGACATTGTATTTTTAAATAAAGATTTACAAGTTGAAAAAGTTATTGCAAAAGGAAAAGAGGCTTAATAAAAAAGGGACTGTTAAAAAATAGTAAATAATAAAATTCACTCAGGTATAAATATTTTCTATTTATTTAGCTTACAGAAAGAAAATTTGAAACTCACTTCGTTCAGACAGTCAAATTTTCAGTACTCTGTTTCGCTTCATAAATTATGAAACTATTTCTAATATCGCGAATTTTATTTTTACAGTTTTAAAAATGTAACAGTCCCTTTAGCTTTATTTGGTAAAATTATTTGAAATAATTATTAGTAATTAAAGATTAATATTTAAAGTTCATATAATATTAATTATATCTAACTAAATTATTTAAATAATTTTTATTTGTATAATATTTATTAATTGTAGTAAATAATCAGGTAAAATTAACTATTTAATTGTCCTTATTGTGTAAATACTTAGGTATCTTATCAACTACCGAATTATCCAGTAATGATTTGGCGTTGATGTAAACCTCTGTTACCCTGGTATCGGCATGACCTAAAAAGTCCCTTATTTCCAAAATATCTGCTCCATTTGCAGATAATTCAGTTGCAATAGCATGACGGATGTTGTGAGGGCTGATTTCCTTGTTAATTACTTTACCCATATCCTGAATAATTTTATAAAGTGCCTTATAAGACAACTGAGAATTTTTTTCGTAAGAGCTTGGGAATACAAACATATCTTCCATCTCTTCTGGAGAGTAATTATACATCCCCATAACATAGTTTTTATACTCACCGATTTTTTCAACTAATATTTCATGGAGTGGTTTATACTGTTCTCTTCCACTTTTAGTCTTTTCAAGCTTTATAAAGTAATTGTTATCTCTTGACAATATATTGGAATACTTCAGTGTTATAAGCTCCTGGCTTCTCATTCCAGTATAGAAAAGAGTATAAAGTATAATAACATTTCTATAATCTTTTTCGTTATAGACTTTATAATTTTCAAATATCTCTTTTATATCCTCAAACGAGACTTTAAGGATATTATCTATATTTCTTGAAGTCTTAAATAATTTTACAAACTTAAAAGGGTTTTGAACTCCATGTTTTTCTAATTCTTTATATAGTGACTTTAACGCTGAGATAATCTTGTTTACAGATGTCTTTTTGAGATTTCTCTCATATAACAGATGGGATAGATAATCTTCTACATCCTCTTCAGTTATATCTGTCATAAGATCTATAACCTCTTCATTCTGTATAGGTTTGTCACTGTCGTATATATATAGAAGAAAATCATTTAAATAAAAGAAGTAGTCTTTTAATGTTTTAGGAGAACGATACATTTCAAAAATACTTTTCTTATTCTCTTTTCTCCTTTTCTTTCTTCTGGGTAAATCTAATCGTGTCTCTTCTTTTTTTATAATATCCATTTTATCACCTAAAAAGTCCTATTATATTAATTATAAAACTATACTATATCATAGATTTTAATTTCTTTTACCTCTCCTAACATGAGTGATTTTAGCTCTAATTTCCCAAAACTTACTCTTTTTAAATAAATTACTTTATTACCTACTGCTTCAAGCATTTTTTTCACCTGATGGAATTTTCCTTCCTTAATTGTAAGAAATATTTTTTTCTCATCAATTTTTTCTGCCTTTGCTGGCATAGTAATATAACCACCTATATCAACTCCAGCTTCAAGTTTTTTTATATCCTCTTCTGATATCTCTTTTTCAAGCTCAGCATAGTATTTTTTCTCAACGTGACTCTTAGGAGATAAAAGTTTGTGGTTCAGCTGCCCATCATTTGTTAAAAGAAGTAATCCTTCTGTATCTTTATCCAGTCTTCCAACAGGAGCTAAATCTTTTCTTATTACCCAGTCAGGTAGAAGCTCCATTACTGTTCTATCCCTTGGATCATCTACTGCAGTGATATATCCAGCTTTTTTATTTAGAATATAATATCTGAATTCTTTATATTCCAACTTTTCTCCTGCATATTTAATCTCATCATTTATCTCATCTATATTTTCTTTTGGTGAAACTATAACATTTCCATTAACTGTAATCTGTTTATCAGAAATTAGTTTTTTAACCTCTTTTCTGCTTCCAATTCCACATTCTACTAAAAATTTATCTAATCTCATATCATTGTCCTTTCTCTATTTTACCCCATTATACCATATATTTTGGACCAAATAAATGTATTTTAAGTTGAGAAATTTTGTTATTTGCGTTATAATAAATATACGTTAAGTTTAATTGAGGTGTTGTAATAATGGTAGACTTTAAAAAAGTTGATGAATATATTGAGCATATAGAGCAGGGAACGGTTCCAGAAGGTATGACATTTAATGAATTTGCTATGGACTTCTACCATGCAAGTAAAGTTATTCCAATGTCAAAATACCTAAGAAATACTGGTCACACATCAAAAATGCCTAAGATAATGAATACTAAAAAAGTCGGTGAGGTTCTTACTGATACTGAAAAGGCTGGAGATGTAGTAAAGACATTTCTTAAAAGAAAAGGTTTTGATCATATTCCTGAGCTTAATTATACTGTAGTTATGCTCGTTAGAAAAGTTGAGCTTTTAGAAAACTGGAAAAAGATAACTGCTTATCTATCAAGTGATAAGACAATAGAAGAGATCAATAACAGTACAAGATACAGACTGCTTCCAGGAGAGGTTGAAAAGCTTGAAGAGTATGTAAAAGAAGAGCTATCTTTAGATGATGAAAATTTAAACTGGTTAATCTCAAAACTGGTAAAAATCAAAGGGAATAAAGAGCTAAATAAAGCTGTTAAAAAGTTAATAAGACAATAAATAAAAGAGGCTGTGCAAATTTGTAAAAAGTATAATTCTCTAAGCTATAAATTCTTTCTATTAATATTGCTCACAGAAAGAAAATCCGAAACTCACTTCGTTCAAACAGTCGGATTTTCGTTATTCTGTTTCGCTTCATAAATTACGAAACAATTTCTAATGCCGAGAATTTTATTTTTACAGTTTTAAAAATGCACCAGCCTCTTTTCTATTTAGTTAATAATTTCAATTCCTTTTTTAAAGCATCAAAATCTCTTCTAATTGACTCTAATGACACTTCAAATATTTCTACAAGTTCTGAAGTTTTAACACCTTCCATTTGGTCTATTAACATCTTTTGTAAAAGCTTTTGTGATATCTCTTGTGGGTAGTAATATTGAGCAGGTTTTATAATTTTGTGTTGTTTTAAGTACGCGAAATGTCAAAAAAACCACGTGA
>NZ_JADRHM010000014.1 GCF_018205345.1 Fusobacterium sp. DD2 | reverse complement strand
TGATACTTTTTTTCTCAGTTTTTGAGAAATAAAGTACCATTTTTACCTAAAAATATATATTACAACTATTTTTTACTTAAAATATCTCTTACAGCAAGTATTCCCATTACTGCAGCAATATTAAGTCCACTTCCATATCCTGAACTGTCTCCAACTGCATAAAGTCCTTGCATGCTTGTTTCCATATTTTTATCAATTTCTATTCTAGTGCTTCTAAATTTTATCTCTGGGAAGTAAAGTAATAGGTCTCCTGAAGCAAATCCTGGAGTAATTTTATCTAATACTTCAATAAATTCCATTATATTATCTAAAAGTCTTTGAGGACATGCTAGAGCAATATCTCCTGCTACATAATCCTCTGTTGTAGGTACTATATTTAATCTTGCTAATCTTTCATCAGTAGATCTACGTCCTTCTTTTAAATCTGCATAAGATTGAACCATCAATTTTCCACCTGTTAACATTGCAGACATTTTAGCAATAGCTGTTGCATATTCAAAAGGCTGATTAAATGGTTTTGTAAATTTCTTAGTACATAAAAGTGCAAGATTTGTATTTGTAGATTTTCTATCTTTATATGCGTGTCCATTTGCAAGAACAAAATCATCATATTTTTCAGCTGCTATAAATCCACTTGGGTTACTACAGAAAGTTCTCATCTTATCTCTGTAGTTTCTTGAATAATAGATCATTTTTGCTTCATAGAAATTTTCATTTATCTCTTTCATGATGATGTCTGGTATTTCAGCTCTTACACCGATATCAATAGCACCATTTTCATATTTAATATTGTGAAGTTGGCAAAGTTCCATCATTTTCTTTGCACCACTTCTTCCTAAACCTGCAACAACATGATCCGAATAATATTTCTCTTCCTGACCTCTATGTGTTACAATTACTCCTCTAACTCTGTTGTCATCAACTATTAGTTTATCAAGTTCTCTTTCAGTTACAAACTCTACCCCTTTTGACATAAGGTATTCTATCAACTTAGTATACAGTTTTCTTGAACCGTCTGTTCCAAGGTGCATTGTAGGAGTATCTACAAGCTGAATCCCATTCTCTATACATCCTCTTTTTATCTTTTCCATTGCACTATTGTATCTAAGTCCAGTTGGCTCTTCATTGAAACCAAATTTTCTATATACTTTAACTACATCAAGTATTGTTTCATTTACAATCTGTTTTCCTGTGATAACATGCACATCTCCACCTACTCTATAATCCATATTGAATTTTGAGTCTGAAAATGCTCCTGCTCCGCTCATTCCATAAATAATTGAACAAGTTGGGCAATTAACACATGTTCCTATATTTTCTTTTGGACAAACTCTCTGAGTTAACATCTTTCCTTTATCAAGTATAAGTATCTTAAGATCTGGATTTTTCTCAACAGCTTCATAAGCTCCAAATACTCCAGCTTGTCCGCCACCTAAAAATATAATATCATACTTCATTAACAACATCCTCCCACTAGTATTCTTGCCATTTTATTCCCTGAGAATAAGCATTATCTTTCAAATTTGCATGAATCTCTCCAGTCTGGTTGGCATAATCATAATTCCATCCACCTGTTTCTGTTCCATTGTCAAAATTTTTCGTATCAAATACTTCATTATTCTCAGTTATGCTTTCTGTTGCTGAAGTTTTAGGCATTGTATTATGTCCATAAATATCAGCAAAAGATATTTTTTTACCATTTTCATCTATATAATCAAGTAGTTTTAAATTATCCTTTGCTCCATCTTTTGTCAGTTCAGGGTAATGTCTGCTTACTTGATAATACTTTTCAAGAGCTATTCTGAGTTCAGTTAAATCATTTACAACATTTTCTGCTTTTTTGGATTCTCTTATATCTTTTACACTGAAAGTTCCTAATACAACAGCTACAACAACTGCTACTATTATAAACAACCACATGATAAAAGACTCTATTTTTTTATCTTTGCTTGCCATTTTCTATCTCTTTGGTTTTATAAAAGCAGGTCTTATTACTATTCCAGCTTCTTTTGGACAAACAAGTTCTATTTCTAAAGGTCCTCTTTTAACAGATATCCATCCTAAACCTTTTATTGCCAGTTCCTGTCCTGCTTTAATAGTTAATCTATGTTTCACTTTTTCTAAAGCATTGTAACTTTCTCTACAGCTGTCACAAGGTGGATTCAACATATTACCTTTATCTGTTTCAATAAATTCTTTCATTTTTTCAACATTTGTCTCATGGAACATTACATCTTTAGCTGCATAAAGTGAAAAAATAGGTTTTATACCATCATCATTTAAAACTTTAAACCAGATTAGTTGTCCAACAATTAGAACTCTATTTTTAGCTACTTTAAATGTTTTTCTAGATATTTCATTAGAAGGAACCATCTTTAAATTACATTTTTCACATACCATATCAGATATTCTTCCTTCAGGAATTAATCCTGGAGTATCAACTAATACTATATTTGTATGTGGTATCTGTCTCTTAACACTTTTTAAAGTTGTTCCTGGATATTTAGAAACAGTAGCAGTTTTAGCTCCTACCAATCTATTTACAATACTAGATTTACCAACATTAGTAACTCCTAGTACTATAGCTTGCACACCATCTGGATAGAAAAATTTTATTTTCTTATAAATCCCATTAATTCCATATCCATTTTTACTGCTTACTATAGCTATATCAAGTGGGGCTATCCCCTCTTCTGCAAGTCTTCCTTTTACCCAGTTTGCAACTTCTGAAGGGTGTTTTTGATCTGGAATCAAATCAAGTTTATTTATTACAACTATTGAGTCCATCTCTCTTAACACATCTAATATCTCATCATCAAAAGATCCTTCAAAGTCAATAATATCAAATACTGCTATTGCAACTTTGGCATCTTGCATCTCTTTTTGTACAACTTCTCTATAATCATCTCTTGTAAGTTTTACAGGAATATATTGTCCATAATTTTTTATTTTAAAACATCTTTGGCAATAATGATCATGCGAATCATTAAATTTTTCAGGTGGAAGGTATCCACTTTTGTTGGGATCATCACATTGCAGTTCAATACCGCAACCTATACAGACTTTCTCACTCATAATATCTCTCCTTATTTTTAGATTACATCACAGATAATATTCTTATTTGTGTATATACATATATCTCCAGCTATTGACATAGCTTCTTTTGCTATCTCTTCTGCTGTCATTGTGTCCACATGGTTTAGTAATGCTTTTGCAGCAGCATAAGCATAGTTTCCTCCACTACCTATAGCTGCTATATTTCCATCTGGCTCTATAACATCTCCATTCCCAGAAAGGATAAGGATAGTATCTTTATCAGCTACAATTAACATAGCATCTAAAACTCTTAAAGCCTTATCTGTTCTCCACTCTTTTGCAAGTTCCACTGCAGACTTTTTTAAATTTCCTTCAAACTCAACAAGTTTTGCTTCAAATTTATCCATTAAAGCAAAAGCGTCAGCTGCTGCTCCTGCAAAACCAGCCATTACTTTATATTTTTCAATTTTTCTTATCTTCTTGGCATTATTTTTAAATACAACGTCACCAAAGGTAACTTGTCCATCTCCTGCCATTGCAACTTTACCATCTTTTTTTATAGCTATTATTGTAGTTGCTTTAATCATTGTGTTCACTCCTTATTTATAAATTCAATGTTACACCGCTTATCATCTGTTCATAAAGTTTTGTACTTTCAATATTAACGTGTCCCATTAATTCCTTTACATATAGTACATCCATACCATGAGAAAGCATATGCACAGCAAAAGTATGCCTAAAGCTATATGGACTGATCTCTCTTTCTATTCCTGCTTTTTTGGCATATCTATCAATTATTCTTCTCAAGGATCTGTCACTTAATCTATTTCCTGATCCATTGACAAAAAGTATATCTGGATTGTATTTTTCCTTATATTTCTTTTTTTTTGCTTCTACATAGTCTTTAAAATATTTACGAACTCTTTCACTAAAAAATACTATTCTATTATTTTTCCCATTTGTAACATAGAGTTCTCTTTTATCTAAATCAAAAACTCCCTCTCCCACACTAAGCAACTCTACTGTAGTAATACCACTTGAGTATAAAAGCTCAAGCATAAGCCTATCTCTTATTCCATTAGCTGTCTTAAGTGAAATCACCTCTCTTAAACTATTTATCTCTTCAATAGTTAATACATCTGGTTTTTCAACAGAAAAAGATGGAGATGCCACTATTTCAGCTGGATTTTGGTATACTATATTGTTTCTAACAAGATATTTGAAAAATGATCTTAAAGAAGAGAGCTTCCTATTAATGGTACGTTTAGAATTACCATTTTCCTGCAAAAAAAGTATAAACCCTCTTATCATAACTGAAGAAACCTCTTTAGCACTTTCAGTTTTTTCAATCTCTAAAAGATATTTTGAAAACTGAAAAAGGTCTTTCTTTAGTGATAAGATAGTATTTTGACTTTTATTCTCTCCAAATTCTGCAAAATATAGATATTCTCTTATATTTTTTTCAAAATTTTCATTTTCCATCTATACACACCTGCTTATGTTTATCTAATCTCATGTAATTTTGTGTCAAGATAAGCAAGAGCAATTTTTGAAACCTCATTATAACGCTCTTTTTTATCTCTTATTTTAACATCCAAACTTCTTATAATTCCAAAGTTTGGTCCCATAGGTTGAAAATTTTTCTTTTCCTCAGTTATATATTTGACCATAGCACCAATAGCACTTCTATCATCTAATATAAATGGTTCTTTTCCTTCCAATCTATGTGCAATATTTATAGCTGCCATCATTCCAGTAGCTATTGAAGAAACGTATCCTTCACTTCCAGTAATTTGACCGCCAAAATATACATTATCATTTCCTTTTAATTTTAAAGTTTCATCAAGAAGTTTTGTAGAATTTATAAATGTATTTCTATGCATTACTCCATATCTAACAAATTCTGCATTTTCTAATCCAGGGATCATTGTAAATACTTTTTTCTGTTCTCTCCATTTCAGGTTAGTTTGGAATCCAACAATATTATATAATTTTCCATCTTTATCATCTTGTCTAAGTTGAACTACTGCATAGTCCATTTTATCAGTTTTAGGATTTATCAATCCCTTAGGTTTAAGTGGTCCAAATACAAGTGTTCTCTCTCCAGTCATGGCTATTCTCTCCACTGGCATACATGCATCAAATATTTTCTCCTCTTCAAATGCTTTTAATGGAACTCTCTCTGCATTGATAAGTGCATTATAAAAATTATAATACTCTTCTTTATTCATTGGACAGTTTATATACTCTCCATCTCCCTTTCCATAACGAGATTGACGATATGCAATATCCATATTTATTGAATCTGCAGTAACTATTGGTGCTGCAGCATCATAGAAATAAAGATATCCACTATGAGTTAACTCTCCTATTTTATCTGATAAATCTTTAGATGTTAAAGGACCAGAAGCTATCAAAACTATTTTATCTTTAGGAATCTCAGTTAATTCCTCCTCAATAATCTCAATATTTTCCATGCTTTTCAATGTTTCTGTTATCTCACTGGCAAAACCTTCCCTATCAACTGCTAATGCCTGCCCTGCAGGTACTCTATGCTTATCTGCTATTCTTACAAGCAATGAGTCAAGTCTTCTTAATTCCTCTTTCATAAGACCTGAAGCATTAGCAAGATTATCAGCTCCAAGTGAATTACTACATACTAATTCTCCAAAATACTCACTTTTATGAGCCTCAGTTTTCTTTTTAGACTTCATTTCATAAAGTTTAACTTTTATTCCTCTTTTTGCCAGCTGATAAGCAGCTTCACTTCCTGCCAGTCCAGCACCTACTACTATTACTTCTTTGTTTCCTGTCATTATTTCTCCTCTTTAGGTTTTGGTATCTTTCTAATATTTTTACATTCTGGATATCCTGTACATGCTAAGAATTTTCCCCATCTTCCTCTTCCAATTTTAAATGGTTTTCCGCATTTTTCACAGACTCCAGCTTCTTTAATTATTCTATCTTCTTCATCTTTTATAGCTTGAAGAAGTCCATTTATCTGAACAATTCCATTTTTTTCTATAATTTCATTGTTTTTTAATTTTTTTCTAATTTCTGATGGAAGTGGCATTCTAAGTTTATCTTCAGAATATTTTTCACTCTCAAGATATGCACCATATCTTCCAACTTTTAACAGATAGATATCCCCTTTATCTGTCTTTACATCAGTAGGTCTACCTTTTTTCTCTTTTAATAACTCCTGAACTCTATTTTTTACAAAGATTTTACCCTCTTTGATCTCTTCGGGATCTATCTCAATTCCTTTAAGAGAGATTTTCTCTTTACATCCTCCATCTTCTTCAGATACAGGACATGCGAGATATCTTCCAAATCTTCCTGTCTTCATTATCATGTTTCCTTTTCCACAAGGACAAGGCATATCTGATTCTATTATTCTGTTTGCTTCTTCTTCTACTTTTACCTTAAATTTATCAATATATTCTTTTAGCTCCTTGTAGAATATCGATAAAAGTCCTACCCAATCTTTATGTCCATCTGCAACATCATCAAGCTCATTTTCAAGTTCTGCAGTAAATTTAACATTCATTATATTTGGGAAGTTTTCTTCTAACACATCTTTTATTTCATAACCCAGTGCTGAAGGAACAAAACTTTTTCCTTCAAGTTTCACATATTCTCTTTTCTTTAAAGTTTCTATTATTGCTGCATAAGTAGATGGTCTACCTATTCCTTCAGATTCTAATTTTTTAACTAAAGATGATTCAGTAAATCTTGAAGGAGCTTTTGTATAGTCCTCTTTTATATTTAGTTTTTCAAGTAAAACTTTATCCCCAACATTTATATCAGGGAAATCTCCAAGTGGTAAATCCTCTTCATCTTTAAATACCTTGTAATATCCATCAAAAATTATCTTGTTGATAGTTCCTCTGAAATCAAACTTATCACGTGATGCTACAAGTTCAAATTGTTCATATTTCATTGGAGCTAATTGAGAAATTAAAAATCTCTCCCAAATCAATCTATATAACTTTAATTGATCTGCATCTAAATATTTACTTAAAAATTCTGGTGTAAGATTGATATCTGTAGGTCTTATTCCTTCGTGAGCATCCTGAATTTTTTGTTTGCTCTTGCTTGTCTTTTTAGTACCTAAATATTCTTTACCAAAATTTTCCAATATATATTTTTTCGCCATTTCCTGAGCTACTTCTGAAATTCTTATTGAGTCAGTTCTCATATAAGTAATAAGCCCTTTATGAGTTCCATCTACATCTACACCTTCATAAAGACCTTGAGCTACTCTCATTGTCTTAGAAGCTGAAAATCCAAGATAAGAAGATGCCAGTTGCTGAAGAGTACTTGTTTTTAAAGGATTAGGCGAATTCTTAGTCTTTTTACTAACTTTTGCCTGACTTATTTCAAAATCCTTTTTCTCAAGTTTTTTTATCTCTTTTACATATTTTTCTTCTGTAAGTTTATCAACTTTTTTATCTTCGATTTTATATAATGCTAAATTAAGATTTCCTGTAAAATCTCCTTTTATATCCCAGAACTTAACTGGAACAAATGCTTTTATTTTATCTTCAAGATCACAAATAAGTTTTAATGCAACTGATTGTACTCTCCCTGCACTTGTATTTGAAGCAATACATTTCCATAGAAGAGAACTTATTCCATATCCAACAAGTCTATCAAGTATTCTTCTTGCCTGTTGTGCATTTACTTTATCCATATCTATTTTTCTAGGATGTAAAATAGACTCCTTTATAGCATTTTCTGTAATCTCATTAAATTCAATTCTGTTATCAGCATTTTCATCTAATTTTAAAGCGTGAGCAATATGCCATGCAATTGCCTCTCCCTCTCTATCCGGGTCAGATGCCAGATAAACTTTATCAGATTTCTTTGCATAACTTTTTAAGGTTTTTATTACTTCACCTTTTCCCTTAATTGTGTTGTACGATGGTGTAAAACCATTCTCAACATCTACACCAAGTTTACTTTTTGGCAGGTCTCTAACATGACCAAAAGATGCTACAACTTGAAATTTTTTCCCCAAAATCTTTTCAATTGTTTTAGCTTTTGCAGGTGACTCAACTATCACCAGATTTTTTTTAACTGCCACATTTTTCACCCCTATCGGTTCCTTTCTTTTCCCGTAACATTCTACTAAATTATACGAAAAAAATCAATATTTTATCTATACCCTTCTTCGATACTTCCCTCCAGGTACACTACAAATTATTTTCTTTACCTCTAATTCCATTAAAATAGAGAGAATCTCTCCAGCTTTCATCGAACTTTCAAGTATAATTTCATCAAGATTTTTTTCTCTATCAAGAACATTGTATATTTTTATTTCATGTTCTGTCAAATTTAATTTTTTTGTGATATCCAATTTATCGCTTTCCCAACCATATTCACTCAATATATCATTGACATCAGATACCAATTTTGCCTGACTATTTTTTATAAGCATATTAGTTCCCTCTGAACATGGTGAAAAAATATCTCCTGGTACAGCGAAAACATCTCTCCCCTCTTCTAATGCAAGTTCAGCAGTTATTAAACTACCTCCCTTTTTTTGACTTTCAACAACTAAAACTCCTCTGGACAACCCAACAATTATCCTATTCCTTAAAGGAAAATTATAGGTAAAAGGTTCTGTCCCCAATGGAAATTCACTTAATAAAAGACCATATCTTTCAATCCTTTTCCAAAGTTTTTCATTTCTACTAGGATATATCATATCCAGTCCACTTCCTACAACTGCTATAGTTTTACCATTATTGTCCAAAGTTATTTTATGACATACTCCATCTATTCCCAATGCTAAACCACTTACAGTTGTAATACTGTTTTCAACTAATTCCCGTACAAATTTTTCACATGTTATCTTACCATATGTAGTTGCTTTTCTTGTTCCAACTACTGCTATTTTTCTGCCTTTTAAAAGATCGATATTTCCCTTATAATAGATAAATATTGGAGGTTGTGCAATATTTTTTAGTTCTACAGGATAATTCTTACTTTTTAAAAATAAAACTCCAACTCCACTATCTTCCAACTTTTTTAATTCAGATAACAGATCTATATCTTTTGAAAGATAAATTTTCTCAACCTCATCGTTATCTATTTTCATTGCCATTGTTAAATAACTCTTCCCCAATTTAAAAATATCCTCATAATTTTCAAATCTTTTTAAAAGTATTCTCTGTGTCCCTCTTCTCACCCCTGTTGCTTCAAGTCTAAACCATTCCATTAAATTCCCCCTATTTTAAATTTGAGTATGCTTTCATCAACATCTCCTTTATAAGCGATGATTGTGGGAATTTGCTTCTACCAATCTCCAATATGTTTTTAGCCTCTACATACTTTCCTGAAGCAAGATATGAATCTCCTAATCCTAAATATACAGATTCATTCTGAACAAATTCCATGTATTTTTTAAAGTCACTTATAGCACCTTCATAGTTACCCATATTTCTATTTATGATTCCTCTTCCAAGATAAGCCTCATAAAATTTTGGATTTTTTTCTATTATTTCGTTATAAAATTTCAATGCATTTACATTATCTGCTAAAAATCTTGCAGCAGTAGCAGCACCAAACATACTTTTTACATCTCCAGTACCCTGTGAAAAAACTTCATAAGCTTTCTCATATCTACCGCTTCTAAAATAATAATCTCCAACACGGAAAAGTTCAGAAGGATTCTCTTTTAAATACTCCATATAAATTTTAAACTCGTTGTCATAATCATCATGAATCTGTCTCAGCACATTTTTGTCTGGTTGATATGTTATTTGAGCATCCATTTTTTTTATTCTTTCCCAACGTTGACTCATTTCCTGCTGTTCTTCTGTCATATATGGTGTAACAGTTCTTACAACAGTGTATACCTCTTCTCCATATGAAAAATTAAATACTGCTAATGCAAGCAGACTAATCAATGTTTTTTTCATAAATTTTCTCCTTCACAATTCCTTTTATTGTTCCATCTAAAACTTTTATATTCATCTCATCATTAACTTCTATATCTTCTACACTCTTTATGACCTTATCCCCTTTAGTTGCTACACTATAACCTCTTTCCAGTGTACTCAATGGATTTAATGCCATAAGCTTATGTATTCTTTTATCAAATTCATTCTGAAATTTACTTATACTAAGTTCCATAAGACTTTTAATCTCTTTTTCACGATCTATTAAACTTTGATTTTTCTCTTCAATTGTTTTTGAAAAGTTTTTAATATAGTAATTTTCCTCTCTAAGTCTAAGTTCTTTTTTCATTCTTTCAACTTTTCCCAATAAAAGAGTTCTTACATATCTTATTCTATCCTGAACATTTTCTACGCTTTTAACTTTTTCAGGAACAGACATCTCTACTGCCTGTGTAGGAGTAGCTGCTCTTGCATCTGCAGTGAGATCTGTTAACATAAAATCAACTTCATGCCCAACAGCTGAAATTATAGGTTTTTCCGAATTAAAATAAGCCATTGCTGTTTCTCTTTCATTAAATGCCCATAAGTCCTCAGCACTTCCTCCACCTCTACCAGCAATTATAAGATCGATTTCAGGAATCCTATTAAGCACTTCTATCCCTTTAACGATTTCCTCTTTAGATCCAGTTCCCTGAACTTTAGCAGGGTATACATATATATTTATTCTGTCATCTCTTTTTTTAATTGTTTTTATTATATCCTGCACTGCTGCTCCAGTAAGTGCAGTTACAACACCTATATTTTTAGGATATGATGGCAGTGGTTTCTTCTTTGATGGATCAAAATATCCAGCTTTTTCCATCTCTTTTTTTACCTTTTCAAGTTCTGCATACATCTGACCTAATTTACTCTGTTTTTCAATATGTCTTACAAGGACTTGAAAATCTCCTCTTGCTTCGTAAAATCCAACATCTCCAAATAATTTTACTGCATCTCCATCTTTTAAATCTTCAGGTATTTTTTTGAATTTATAACTAAATGCTGCACATTTTACCTGAGCATTTTTATCTTTCAGATTGAAATAAAGATGTCCACTTTTATAATAAGTGACTCCTGACATCTCCCCTTCTAAGAAAAATTCTCTAAATTCACTATTTCCCTCTAAGTACCCTTTTACCCTTTTATTTAATTCAGTTACTGTATAAGTTCTTTCTTCAAACATAATTACCCCTTAAAATTCTAATAATAACTTTTTCAATTTAATCATTTCATCTCTTTTAACAATTGCAGTTTCAAAATCCAATTCTTGTGATAATCTTTTTATCTCTTTTTCAAGTTTTGATATCTCTTTTTCAATATCTTTTCTTGATGAGAATACCTTCTTCTCTCTGGCTTCTTCAAAAGATTCTTCAGAAATTCCATAATCCAGATTAACCATCTCTTCAGCAATCTCTCTTACTACACTCTTTGGATCTATATTATTATATATATTATACTCATTTTGAATCTTTCTTCTTCTATTTGTTTCTTCTATTGCCTCACGCATAGAATCAGTCATCACATCTCCATATAATATAACTCTACCTTCCACATTTCTTGCAGCACGCCCTATAGTTTGTACTAAAGATCTTCTGCTTCTTAAAAATCCCTCTTTATCTGCTTCAAGTATTGCTACTAATGACACCTCAGGAATATCAAGCCCTTCACGTAAAAGGTTTATTCCTACAAGCACATCAAATTCTCCTTTTCTCAACCCATTTATTATATCTATTCTTTCCAATGTGTCAATATCTGAGTGCATATATTTAACTCTTAATCCATAACCAATATAGTACTCTGTAAGCTCCTCAGCCATTTTCTTAGTTAGTGTTGTTACAAGAACTCTCTCTTTCTTTTCAGCTCTTTTTCTAATCTCTTCCATAAGATCATCCACTTGATTTTTAGTTGGACGAACCTCTATTTCAGGATCTAAAACTCCTGTTGGTCTAATTAGTTGCTCTGCAATATTTCCATTTGAAACTTCCAATTCATAATCTCCAGGTGTAGCAGAAACAAATACTGTCTGACCTGTTATGTTCCTAAACTCTTCAAATCTCAATGGCCTATTATCTAAAGCTGCTTTAAGTCTAAAACCATTCTTTACTAAAGATTCTTTTCTTGCTCTATCTCCATTATACATTCCACGAATCTGTGGTACTGATATGTGCGATTCATCAATATATGTTACAAAATCTCTTGGGAAATACTCAAGAAGTGTATCTGGAGTTTCTCCAGGTTTCTTTCCTGAAAGATATCTGGAATAATTTTCTATTCCTTTACAATATCCTATCTCTCTTATCATTTCTATATCATAATCTGTTCTCTGTTTTAATCTTTGAGCCTCTAAAAGTTTTCCCTCTTTTTCAAAAGCCTCAACTTCAGCAATTTTGTCCCTTTGTATCTCTGCAATTATTCTTTCTATATCCCCATCAGCTGTTAAATATTGAGTTGCTGGGTATATCATTATTCTCTCTAAATTACGTTTAATAGTCTGACCAGTTAAAGTATTTATTTCAGACATTTGTTCCAAATCTTCTCCCCAAAATTCCAATCTATATCCTGTTTCCATATAAGTAGGATATACATCTATTACGTCACCTTTTATTCTAAATTTACCTCTTTCAAAAGCAATATCATTTCTTTCATATCTTATACTTATAAGTCTTTCAATTAACTCTTTTCTGGATATTCCAGTCTGTCTATCTATTGGAATAGTCATTTTCTTATAAGTTTCAGCTGATCCCAATCCATAAATAGCTGACACAGATGCCACAATTATTACATCTCTTCTGTTAATAAGAGCGGCAGTTGCAGCCTGTCTTAATTTTTCTATCTCATCATTTACAGATGAATCTTTCTCAATATATGTATCTGTTACTGCAATATATGCTTCTGGCTGATAGTAATCGTAATAAGATACGAAATATTCAACTGCATTTTCTGGAAAAAACTTTTTATACTCCGAATATAACTGAGCTGCCAAAGTCTTATTAGGTGCCAAAATAAGTGCAGGTCTATCTGTTTCTTTTATTATATTTGCAATGGTAAAAGTTTTACCAGACCCTGTTACTCCTAATAAAACCTGATCTGTTATACCATCATTTATATTTTCAGCAATTTTTTTTATTGCCTCTGGTTGATCCCCAGTAGGCTGATAATTTGAGTGCAACTTAAACATTTTACCACCTTACCTCAATTTCTTTACAGTTTAATTATAACATAAATATTTTTACTTGCTATACTATATCTTATTTATTTAACCTTATTTATTTACCAGATCACATAAAAAAGACCCTGGTTTTATATCCAGAGTCTTTATTAACATTGCATTTATATCAATTTGCAAAAGTATTAGAAATCTTCAAATTTTCTGTGATGACTTATTTTCTCAACACCAGATGTGAAGTCATAATCTGCACCACTATTTTCTATAGCTTTCAATACCTTTTTTGCTTTTCCCACATTTGCAAGATTTAGCACTGTTCTTTGACGGTTATTCTTTATATCAATATCTCCACCAAATTCAAGAAGTAATTCCATTATCTTTCCTAAATCTTTCTGTGCAGCAATATGTAGAGGTGTGTTTCCATCCTTGTTTTTTATATTAGGATCAGCCCCATTATATAATAACGTGTCCACAAAATCAATTTTGTCCATATCAACACAATGGTGTAAAATAGTATTTCTATCACTATCTTGTTCTTCCATTGAATCCATGTCTAAATTATCTTTAAACCCTTCTAAGTCATTTTCTTCAACAAATTTTAAAAGTTCCATTTTGCCTTCTGTAAATAATCTCCTTTATTTTTTTATTATATAATCGTTAAAATATTAATCCTAGCACTATCTTTTTTAATAACCACTCTCCTCAAGAAAGATTGGCGGTTCAATTTCCAATTTGCACTTTTTCCCTTTTGCTGCTTCAACTAAAACAAGGTTTGAATTTTTTTCTTTAGAAAAATGCACAAATCTAACTCTCTTTACAGAAAAACCACAATCTTCTAACTCTCTACATATTTCTATAAATCTATAGCTACGATGCACCATTGTAAAAGTTCCAATGGGCTTTAATAGTCTTTTAGCATTTTTTATCAACTCTCTAAGATTAAGTTTTAATTCATGCCTAGCTATTGACTTACTATCATTTTCATTTTGTTTCTTCCCATCTATTGTCATGTAAGGGGGATTAGAAACTATATAATCATAAGAGTTCCCATAGGGATACTCTTTGACATCACAATTTACAATTTTTATCTTCTCTTCTAGCTTATTTAATTTTACATTTTTTTCAGCTAATTGACAACTCTCTTTTTGAATATCAATACCATAAATTTCATCTCCCTTATCTCTCATAACTATCAACAAGGGAATAATTCCATTTCCAGTCCCGATATCTAAAATTTTTCCTTTTTTTCCTGGTGTAAAAAAATCTGCTAAAAGCACTGCATCTACTGAAAATCTAAATCCTGATTTATCCTGAATTATTTCAAATCCATTTCCCAGTACACTTCTATCCTCTACCACAGACATTTCTATTCCTTTTCTAATTCACTGTGCTCTATTTCTTCAGCTGTTTTAACATTTTTAAGTTTATTCGCTTCTCTTCTGTTGAATTTAACTTCATGTAATTCAAATTTCATGATTCCCTTATCCTCAATATCAACAAACATATATCCACTTAAAGGACTGATACTGATTACCTTTCCTTCTCCTTTAGCTGTTCTTACGCTTTGATTAACTGCGGGATATTTTCTAAGTACCTCTTCATACTGACTATATTCATAATTTATACAGCAAAGAAGTCTTCCACATACACCTGAAATTTTTGTAGGGTTTATTACAAGTCCCTGGTCTCTTGCCATTTTTATAGATACAGAATCAAATTTATTTATAAAAGTTCTGCAACAAAGCTCTTTACCACAAATTCCTATAGTTCCAAGTATTCTTGCTTCGTCTCTTACTCCAATCTGTCTAAGTTCTATTCTTAATCTAAAAATATTAGCTAAATCCTTAACTAATTCTCTAAAATCTATTCTTCCTTCTGCTGTAAAATAGAAAATAAGTTTAGTTTTATCAAAAGTATACTCAGTTTCAACAAGTTTCATTGGAAGTTTATGCTGAGCAATTCTATCTTTACATATTTCAAAGGCTTTTGCTGCCTCTTCCTTCAATTGTGTATACTTTGCTAGTTCTTCTTCATCAGCTTTCTTTATTACTGGTTTTAAAGGTAATACAAGCTCTGTTTCAGGCAACATTCTAGCTTCTCCATAGACACTTCCAAGTTCTTTTCCTCTTACAGTATCTACAATAACTTTATCTCCCTTTTTATATTCAGTATCATCAGTTACTTCAAAATAATATCTTTTTTTAGTTACTTCAAACATCACTCCAAGAACCTTATAATATTTAAGCTCCTGTGTCTCTACTTTTTTTTCTTCTTGCTCTATATTTAAATTTTCCATTAAATCCTCCTATTCTCACATCAGTCCTTCTTCTAAAAAACTAAAATACCTATTTTTACCAATTATAACATGGTCTAATAGTTTTACGTCTATCATATCCAAAGCATCTCTCATATGCTGTGTAAGCTCTACATCTGCTCTTGACGGCTCTATATTTCCTGAAGGATGATTGTGAGCAAAAATAACTCCTTTAGCATTGTAAAATAGCACTCTTTCAATGATTTTACGTGGGTATACAACGCTTTTGTCTATTGTACCACAAAAAAGTTTTTCTGTCGCTAGTAATTTATTTGCATTATTAAGGTATAAAACATCAAATTCCTCATCTAATAAATGACCTATCTTAGCATGTAAATAATTAAGAAGAGAATTTTTAGTTCTTATCTCTCCAATAAAGGTTGATAAATCTTTATCCATTACCTCATTACTAGTCGTATTCTTAACTACATCACCTAAAAGTCTCAAAAATAAAGCTGTACTTTCCCCTACTCCCTCTACTTTTGTAAGTGATTTAATATCTGAATTTATTATATTAGTTATATTTTTGTAATCTGTCAATAATTTTTTTGCAACATCCTTTACATCTTTTCTAGGTATTGCATAGGTCAGAAGCAGCTCTAAAAATTCATACTCCTCAAAAGTTTCATAGCCACCTTTTTTGTATCTCTCTTTTAATCTTTTTCTATGCCCTTTTACAAGTTCTGAATTTGCCACTCCATCCCCTCCTTAGTTTTAAGAAAACAGCTTATAAACTTCTACAGGTGTTTTCATTCCATTAATAACATCTAATGCACAATCTATCATAGGATATGTAAGAACAGCTCCTGTTCCCTCTCCTAACCGCATCTCCATATTTAAAAATGCTTTTTTTCCTATTTCATTTAAAACTATTTTCATTCCAGGTTCTTCACTCATATGTGTAGGTAAGATGAACTCTTTTACAAGTGGTTCAATTCTACATGCAGCTAATGCACCAACTGCAGATATAAACCCATCTACTAGCATAAGTTTTCTGTATTTTACACATCCAAGATACATTCCAACCATACATGCAATGTCAAGTCCTCCAACATGTGCAAGAACGTCCACTGGATCCATCTCAAATGTATTATATTTTTCACATGACTCTATTATTATCTTTTTTTTCTTTACAAGGGCACTGTCAGAAAGGCCTCCACCTCTTCCAACTATACTGTCAATATCCCCTCTTGTAAAAGAATACAATACAGCTGAACTTGTTGAAGTGTTTCCTATTCCCATTTCACCATTAGAGAATACAGTAACTCCTTCTCCTTTGTCCTTTATCATATCCATTCCAGTTTGAATTGCTTTTAGACACTCTTCTCTGGTCATTGCTGGTTCTCTATAAAAGTTTTTTGTTCCTTTTTTTACTTTTAATCTATAAAGATTTGGGTACTCTCTAGGAATATCTCCTGCAATCCCTATATCTACTAGATTAAATTCTACACCTAATCTTTTAGTTAAAAGTCCAATAGCTGCTATTCTGTTTAACATAGCTTCAGAAACAATCTGTGTGTACTCTAATGGACATGATGAGATTCCCTCTTCAATTACGCCATTATCTGCCGATGCAACAATATGACATTTTTTCTCAACACCTTTTACTGGAAATCCATATATTCCTGCCATTTGAATTGCTATTTTTTCAAGAATACCCAAACTTCCTTGAGGTTTCATTTTTCTATTCAGCTCATCTTGTGCCTCTTGAACTGATTTTTCATCTAATCCAGAAATATTTCCCAACATTTCTCTTATCTCTTTAATCAAATTAATCACCCTATATATTTAATGCTGTAAGCACTGGAAATCCATCAGAAAATTCAATCACTGCTATTCCACAGTTATTTATTGAATAGTTCCAGTAACTTTTCAAACCTGTTGAAAGATACCAACTTAAAATGCAACCAATTATTCCCCAATGAGTTACTATAAGGTTGTCCTTTTCTAAATCCAGGCTCTCTATAAAAGATACAGCTCTTTTCTGTAAATCCTTTGGACTCTCTCCAGTTTCAAAATCATAGTTTTCCCAATCATTTTGACTTCTCACACACTGTGCAGGATATTTTTCTTTTATCTCCTCATAAGTCAATCCTTCGAAAATTCCAAAATCAATCTCCTGAAGTCTGCTATCATATTGAATCTCTTTATCAAGATAATTTACTATTTCTGCTGTTTGTGATGCTCTTTTTAAATCACTTGAATATATATTATCATATTTAATCTCTTTTAATCTCTCTCTAGCATCATAAGCCTGCTTTTCTCCAAGTTCTGTTAAAACTGGGTCAAGCTTACCAAAGAAAAGACCATCTAAATTCATCTGTGTCTGTCCATGTCTTACTATAATAAGTCTTCCCATTCTCCTGTATCCACTCCTTACATCACTATATATCTAAATACAATATATATTAAAAATATTGCAATTATTTCTGAAAGTTCTAAAACAGCTCCCAGTGTATCTCCTGTAATTCCACCAATTTTTCTAGTTATAAGTTTTGCAAAACCGTAACCTAGTATCATTAAAACTGGTATTACAGCTAAAATTTGATAAGGCAGTCCAAAGACATAACATACACATCCTGTAAATACTGCAGTTAGCACAGTTGCTATTAACACTCCAGTACCGTCTGTATGATCCACAAATGTTTTTCCCATCCCTGTTGGTCTAGCATAAGGTGCTGATGCGCAGTTTACAACACTATTAAGTCTTGCTAATACTGGCACTACAAAAAGAACTAAACCAGAAGGAACACCAGCTACAGTATCTAATTCATATAAAAGTGTTATTTTTAAAATAAAATACATAATAAGAACAAGACCACCATTTGTCCCAAGTCTTGAATCTTTCATAATTTCCAACATTTTTTGCTTACTTCTATAGCTGAAAATGCCATCGAAAGTATCTGCAAGTCCGTCTAAATGCAATCCACCAGTTACTATTACCTCAACCATTACCAATAAAACTACCATAACCATTGGTGTAAAAACTATTGTATTTGCCAGTAGTAGGAAAAATAAAAAGTTTATTGCTCCTATTACCATTCCAACTATTGGAAAAAATTTCATACTTTTTCCTAATTTATCTGAATCAAACTCAGGTTCATACCCCATTGGTAACCTAGTCATAAATCTAAAAAGTAAAGCTATTCCATTCATCTATTATTTCCTCCTAAAACTATTTTAACTTCATCATTATTCCAGACACTACTAAATATGCCTCATCTGAATATCCAGCTACAAGCTGATTAATACGTCCACATATATCTCTAAAATGTCTTCCTAATGGATATGTTGGAACAAGTCCCATTCCTAATTCATTAGATACTACGACTGTATCCATCTCTATTGATTTTAGATAGTCAATTAGAGAAATAGTTGTATCAGTAATTTCCTTTTCCAACTGTTCAACCTCTTCAACTGAAATTTTATCCCAGTCATACTCTTTATCCATTATCATCAAATTTGTTACCATATTTGTTAAACAATCTAAAAGAATTACCCCACCTGCTTCAACATGAGGTTTTATTTTTTCTACAAGGTCTTTATATCCTTCAATTGTCAACCAGTTATTGCCTCGTTGTTCTTGGTGTTTTTTTACTCTAGCTTTCATCTCTTCATCAAAAGCTATACCTGTTGCAACATATATTTTTTTAGTATAATTTCTTGCAAAAATATACCCTTCAGCTTTAGAGCTTTTTCCACTTCTAGCTCCACCTATAAAATAAATAATTTTTCCCATCATTTCACTTCCTACTTCTATTTCAATGTTTTAATTATACCACATATAGGCCTCTTTTAGAATAAAAATAATCTCTGTTCTTAAAACTAAAAAACTCCACCGTCCTTCTTAGTTGTGTAAGTTTTTAGGTGAAGTATATTTAAATACTACCTGTGTAATTATTCAATTTTGTTGATAAACTAAAGAGCCCTCGTGTTACTACATTTAAATACTACCAATGTAATTATTCAATAGAAGTGAAACATTGGAGACTCTGAAAACTCTAAAATTTAAATACTACCAATGTAATTATTCAATGAACTAATGAATGCAGTTGTATCAAGTATGTTTAATTTAAATACTACCAATGTAATTATTCAATACTTCTTTTTCTGTTGGTTTAAAATCTGCTTTAAGATTTAAATACTACCAATGTAATTATTCAATTTTAAACACAACTTACAAAAGCTATTATAACAATAATTTAAATACTACCAATGTAATTATTCAATTTGATATAGGGAATATTAGAGAAAGAGGAGTAATAGCATTTAAATACTACCAATGTAATTATTCAATAGGTTTTTGAGGTATGTTATAATACCTATGGAGTTATTTAAATACTACCAATGTAATTATTCAATGTAAACACTTTGTAAAGGGGGGCGTTTTCACTTAATTTAAATACTACCAATGTAATTATTCATTTTTTTTTGAATACCCCCAGGAGTGATCCGTTTCACATTTAAATACTACCAATGTAATTATTCAATAGAGGGGTTTTTTCTTTCCCCTAAATCAATAGAATAATTTAAATACTACCAATGTAATTATTCAATTTTTTTTTGCTCTCTTCAACACGTTGGAAGTATAACTATTTAAATACTACCAATGTAATTATTCAATTCTGTTTAGTTTTGAAATTATTTATAAACTTTAATTATTTAAATACTACCAATGTAATTATTCAATCAATAACTTTCAATAAATCTATATGTTTTGTAGATTATTTAAATACTACCAATGTAATTATTCAATAAAATTCCAAAATTATAAAAAGGATGAATTAAAAAAATTTAAATACTACCAATGTAATTATTCAATAAGAGGTTCATTTGGTGCAGTTTGGCTTGGAAGTGAATTTAAATACTACCAATGTAATTATTCAATTGGATTGATGGGGATAAAATAATAAACAACGGCCCATTTAAATACTACCAATGTAATTATTCAATATTCCATCAGTATTGTAAAGACTTCTGTATTTTTGATTTAAATACTACCAATGTAATTATTCAATGATGGGGTGGACAGATGAGATGACTAATTCGGATGAATTTAAATACTACCAATGTAATTATTCAATCTCAAGCAAATCATCATCTAAGTCATAATCAATCCTTATTTAAATACTACCAATGTAATTATTCAATAAGAGGTTCATTTGGTGCAGTTTGGCTTGGAAGTGAATTTAAATACTACCAATGTAATTATTCAATTTTTATAATAAGGATTTAAAAGATATTAACTGCCAATTTAAATACTACCAATGTAATTATTCAATGCTTGAAAAAATAACAGAAGAAAAGTTTGGAAAAGAATTTAAATACTACCAATGTAATTATTCAATCCGTTTTTTCGTGCTCAATAAGCCTAAATTCTGGCAATTTAAATACTACCAATGTAATTATTCAATCCAGCTGAAACATTTTTAACTAATTCAAGTTCATAATTTAAATACTACCAATGTAATTATTCAATAAAAACCTTGAATTTTGGTGTAAAGTTCCTTGTGAATTTAAATACTACCAATGTAATTATTCAATGTTTAAAGGTCCTGCTTTTGTAAATGGAGAACCAGTATTTAAATACTACCAATGTAATTATTCAATGGTCATAATCAGCTTACTCTGAAATCACAACTTTCTTTCAATATACCATATTTTAAGGAATGCCTCAATTTTTTTCCAACCTCACATCAAATTTTCAACATTCTATATTTTTCGTTGCAAACAATTATTTTATGAGGATTTCAAAGTTTTTTTTATTTTTCCACTTGGAAAACTCATATAAAACAATCTTCATCTTCTTTCCATAGCACTCCTAGTGTATCTTCTGCAAAATACCTATCATTTATAAATTTGACTATACATACAGAGTCCTCTTTTTCATTAATAACTTTCCTTACCTCATTTTTTAATTTTAGAAGATTACCTGGTGTTATTTCTCCTCTAAAAACAGATCTCTGATAATGTGTTAAATATTTTTTACATACTTTAAAAATCTTATTTACTCTTTTTTCATTTACATCATAAAAAAGAAAAATATAGTTAAAATTATATCTATTCCTACTCATTAAATCTTCTCCTTGATGTTAAAAGGATAGAATTCTTCTCCTTCTAATATAAATTTAATCAGCTTGTATCCATCATATTTTATTGCTGTGAGGTAGCTCATGGTTTTATTAAGTTTGGGATTCAGGAAGGTTTCCTCCATACGTAAAAACAATTCTGTTAAAAATATTTGTTTTCCGTCATCATTTAGTAAACAGTAGTTATATTTCTTCCTAAAATGTTTTTCCACACTTAGACGTCTATTGTTTATACATTCAAAAATTGTTTTAAATACTATTATAGGTTTAAATACCTCTGAAAGATCCAAAGACAATGAAAGTCTTCTTTCTGCTGGTGAATGCAAGAAACTTATACTCGGATCTAGTTGAGTTTGGTATAATTGAGAGATAGTTTTTGTGTAAAGAACACTATTTCCAAAAGATATCAACGCATTTATCGGATTATCAGGTGGCCTTTTAACACGCTTATTCATTATAAAATCTGGATTAAGAAAATATTGAAATGAATTGTAGAACTTACTCCAAATTTCACCTTCTACTGCCATAATATCGTTTATTGTTACACACTCTTCCAGTCTCTCATCTACCTTTAACGCAAGCCAGTCAAGATACTCTTTCAACTCTTGCTTTCCATGTCTATAATAGTGGTATAAAACTTCATATATATTTTTTCCTATTCCACTGACAATCCTTTTTGCTATTTTTTCCTTATATTTATGATAACAACCTACTTGTTCTATTGTTAATTTACCACTTATATGCTTCTCACGTGGATAAAAACTTCCACAGTAGTTACAATAATAATCAAAAATATGCAATATTATCCCATGTTTTGCAAGCAATCCAAATAATTTGCTATTTAGATTAATTTCCTGAAGTGCATATATTTCTTTAGTATTTTCAACAGGAATATATACTTTTTTACCTTCTCCTTTAAAACATAAAGAATTATCCTTTCTCTCTAACGTTCCCATACTCATTATTACTCTAGTGCTGGTTCTCAATCTACGCATATCCTACCCTCCTATATATAACAGTATGGATAATAGGCACATTTTTTACATTTCTTATCCTTCTCTACCTTTGGAACTTTATTCTTTTCTAATAATTCTTCTATATCTGTAAGCATTTTTTTTAAATAATTTTCATTTTGTTCATCAAGTAAAACTTCAATTACTTTGTGATTCTGCTTATTTTTTTCTACAACTTCTATTTTACCTTTTTTTACTATACCCTTATTTTTTAAAATATAAAGATAATACAGAAGCTGAGCTTTTGCAGCATCTAAATCAGCATCAGATTTTTTTAGTTCTATAAGATAGTCACCTTTCATTTTATCCAATTTGATATTTTCAATAGCTATCTCTTCAGTTTCTTTTTCTTCATGAAGGGCACGTCCAATTCTAACAAGTTCACTTTCATCCTCCATCTCTATCTTATTGTAAAATAGATAACATTGCCTTTTACAATGCACATAATAATTGACTACAGTTCCTGTTATATTGATCATATTCCTCCTATACTATAAATTCAAAACTATCGTCTTTCAACTGTTTCAATCTATTTCTATCAAATTTACCATTTACAAAATATTTTTCATAATCATCTACTCTAAATATCCTGTCCCCTATGTAGTCATTATAACTAATTCCATAGAGATATACCTTAGGTAAATTGTAAGAAAACAGACTGATAACCTCCATAATTTCTGCCATTTTAACTTTTTTCTCTGCATAACTTATTTTAGAGTTTTCAAACAGCTCTTTAAAATCATCCCACGCTTTGAAACCATCGTATGTTTTTCCTTTATACTCTATTACACTTGGCAAATAGAGTGTAGCAGTATCCTTATCCTTTATCAGTTCCATTCTCTCCATTACTCCTCTGTAGTCAAGAACTCTGACAATACCATTTTTAAATGTATCAATATTATTTTCATTAAATCTATTACTTTCAGTATTCAGGTCTTGCAAAATAATCTGATAGTATTTATCAAAGGATTTATTCAAAAGTTTTTCCTGAATTTCATCTTCTATCAAAAGATTTTTGTTTTGAACACGAACTTCATCTTTATAGATAATTTTAGGCTCATCATAATAAAAGAAATATGCTTTTGCCTGCTTCTTTTTACAAGAACGGTTTATACGACCTAAAAATTGTTCTTCTGAATCAAGCAGAGATATATTATTAAATCCAACATCCATATCAATATCAACTCCAACTTCTATCACTTGAGTTGCAACAAGAATCATTTTTGTTCTCTCTTTTTCTTTAGTAATATTTATAATTCTCTCTCTTTCTACTTTGTTATCATCACCAGTCATAAGAAAAAGATCTGCTTTATCTATTTCAGAATTTTCTGACAACTTAGCAAAAAATTCATTTGCACTTTTCTTAAGAATAAATTCGATTATAACTTTTTTATTACTCTTATACTCAGTGATTACTTTTTCCATCAACTGTTCAAAAAACTCTTCTTTTTCTTCAGTATTCTTATCATTCTTATTTAGCAGACTAAAATCAGGACACACTCTATCTTTAAAAATCGGATTATTAAAATATTTTGCTCTATCTATAAGACTTGGTATCTCATAAGTAGTATCTAAAAGTTTTCCCAAGTTTGGAAGTGTAGCTGACATTATTATAATTTTTATATTCAAGAGCTCAGCATATTTTTTCAAAAATATTATTGTTTCCTTCCAAATGTCACTTTTGTAACTTTGAATTTCATCCATTATTACTACACTGTTTGCCAAATGAGGAAGTGCAAAATTCGCATCTCTTTCCAGACCAAAAAGATCTCTAAAAAAATGTACATGTGTTGTTATTACAAGTGGATAATGAATAAACTGACGTTTCATTAAAGTAGCCTCATAATCAATATCACTATAATTTCCCTCTGATTTTATATTTTCTTTTACATCAGAATATTTTCCACTACCATTTCTGCTTTTCATTACAAAATCCATAGGTGTAATTGAATTTATAACCCCTATCTTTTCAGAATCAAAAAACTCATGTAAAGAGTTGGATGTCTGCTCAACTAAAGTGTTAAATGGAAAAATATAAAATATATTACTTAATCTCTTATCTTCTTTTAAAAGTGTTAATGCAAGATTTATGGAAGTAATAGTTTTTCCTGAACCAGTAGGAGATTCCAGATAAAATATGTTTTTATCTGCGTTTTTCTTAATTGTTTTTTCAGCTTCTACAAAGATCTCGCTTCTATATTTGTTGATATTCTTCTCATCAAATCTCTTTTCTCCTGAATCATGTTTCCTAATTCCCTCAATTATAGAATGTGTATCAAATTTTTCACAAAATTCTTCTACATTCTCAATAACATCAAGATTTTCTATCTTATTTCCAGTCATAAATTCATATGTAGCATAGAAATCTGCGGATACAAGAAGACCATAAACAAGTCTTGAATATACATACAAATCAATACTTTCCCAATCTTTTCCATAGGAATCTATTAATTCATTTTCTTCTCCTTCAATTGGGTGTAATATATAATTATAACTTAAATCTAATGCATTCAAATCTTTTTGAAACTTTAAATCCAAATCCCTAAAATTTAAATCTGGGCAATATTTTTTTGTTTCCTCTAAAAAATCTTCCTTATTAATTTCTTCACATATGTTTTTCAGTTGAACAGAATAGTTATCTAGTTTCGTATGATGACGCGAAATAATATATCCATTCAAATATATAAATAACATTAACCTTTTTATATTTTCATCATCTTGTTCTGATAAATCATTAAGTTTCATCATAAAATATTGAATATATATTTCTGCTGAAAACAGCGAATGTTTTGAATCCTGCATATCAAAATCTACATCTGAAATAGAATTATTCATTTTTTCTTTTTGAAATACTATATTAATTTTTCCTATATCATGCATGTATATAGTATTTACAAGCATCTCTATCCAGAAATTTAAAAAAGACTCTGACCCATTCCAAAATTTTGATAGAATGGGAAAGAGTTTTTTTTTATTACATATTTGGATAAATTTTTTCATCACAAGAATCATGTGTTCTGTAAGTTTTTCTTTTCTATCTTTTTCAATATGAGCAAGATATTTATCAATATTCTTTACAAATTTTTTTATCGGAAACAACTTGAATTTATTATTTAATAAAATCTCACTCTCCGCACTTGTCATAATCAATTTATTCTCCAGTAACACTTACCTCTCTCCCTTTATTTATTTAAAATAGTTGTATTAACTTATCATTTATTTTCACAAAATTATCTCCATTAATCTTTTGTTTGTAATTTGTAAAAATAAAGTTCTTCATTTGATATTGATTTGACTGCTCATGCAATGCATAAGGCAGCCTTTCATCATATAGAAATTTGATAATTTCACTTCTTCTTTTTCTCAATCCACTATTTTCAGTATAAGATTCTGCTTCTCCTTTTATGAATAGGGAGTCTATTTCAGAAGTTATATCTTTGATCTCTTTCCCTTGTAAAAGTTCAACTTCCAAGATATTTGCTGGATGATCATTTTTTCCAAGATAGATATTATATTTAAATTGTCTATTTAATAATCTATCTTTAAGCTCCTGAACCACTTTATTTTTATCAATCAAAATATAAATTTCCCAGTCTACATTCTCAAGCCATTCCTCTTTTACAATAAGATTTCCACCCTCTTCTCCACTGGCATAACCTACAGAGTTATTAAATGATTGAATTTTCTTATCAAACATTCCTCTGCTATTAAGTGGAACAATAGCTATTTTTATATCTTTAAGTTTTTCATAAAACTCTGGATAGTTCTCCTTACTTCCTTGCTGATTGTAGCCTTTAAGTCCAAGTATTGCTCCAAGAATGCCAAGTATAGCAACTTTATGGATATTTCCATATGAAAAATACAGATAAGTATTAACTTCAGGATTCTTGAAGAAAGCTGTTTTTCCATTTAACCTGAATTTTAATATCTCCATAACTATACTCCTTTTCTTGTAAATATATTAAACTCCTTTGCACCTTTTATGTTATGTTCTACCTTTAGGTTTAAAGTATTATAGTAAATTTCTACTGATACAATATTATCTTTACAGTCATTTAACATTTCATCAAATCCAAGTTTTAAAGTATCGATTTCCTCTCCCTTTTCAAATTTCAAATATTGATCTAAGTTTGGAAGGTAGAATTCAGGCTTAGTTTTTACAAATATCGCAAACTCGTTTTCACATCCTGCTTTTGAATTTGAATTGTAGTATGTTGCCGAAACAAGAGCTGCCTCTTTAAATTTCTTATAATCCTCTTCTGTATACCCTTCAGTTACTCCCATTTTTACATACTCATCATAAGATGCTGGATTTATCGTAAACGGATAGAAATAATGAGCTTCATTACTAAATATCTTAGTTCCAAGAGTAGATTGATCTTTTTCTCCTTCGGCATCTTTACTTCCATCTCTAAATGGAGATAATATCTGTTGTTCTTCAGCATATGTGTCCTCGTATCTGTTTAGTCCTTGTCCTATCTGAACTGCTCCGGTAATCCCTATATTATTTTTTTCTTCTGCAAATGTAGCTCCAAAGTTTTTTACATCTATTGCACTAAAAAGATTTCTTCTAACCTGAAGTTTGTCCTTTTCTTCTTTTAGATTTGTTTCAAATATTTCATCATATCTCTCTTTAAGTGATTTCGGTCTTACTGAAATTTCACCTTTTTTCTTATCCTCATCAACCTTCATAGTTTTTATATATAAAACTTTTTCACCATTTGAATCCCACATTTTTTTCATAGGATATTTTAATGCCTTGTCACTACCAAATACTTCCCCTGTAGAAAGGCTCTTTGGAAATCCACTAAAATCTGCATTCCAGTTAGCCATTATAGAGCTAATACCAATGATACCATATACTCTATTTTTCATAACTATGCCTCCTCATTTTCATTTTCAATTATAGCTTTATCCATTTTTTCATACAATAAACAGTTGCTTAAAATTCCACATAATAATCCACTTTCATCAACTTTTTTATTTTCTGGAGTATAATCCATAACCATGGAAAACAGCAGATTGAATCTAGTATTAAACCTGTTTATATCATATCCATATCTTTTAAATAGATGTACTAGCTCTTTCTTCAGTTTTTCATCATATTTAGCTTCTATAAACCTTACTGTACTTTCATGTGTTTTACTTGTACTTTTCTTTTTACTCAATAAAAATTGTGCCAGTTGCCCTATTGCAAAATAATACTCCCTATCATTTACAAACTCTCCTTCTTTTTTCTCAAAACATTTTTTGAGCTTTTCACGAATGTCTTTTACCTGTGTCATAAATCTTCCCTCCTTATCCTCAAAACTATCTTCTATACTTAGCATTAAATTAAAAAGTTCGCATGCTTCAAAATCATAATTGCTATTTATCAAACTACTCTTTATACAGTAAATAAAAAGTTTCCTGTATATTTTAATAAATCCATCCAGGTCTCCTCTTACTACCAGGTTATAGAAAACATCTTTATACATATTTCCAATATATTTAAGTCTTGAATCTGCTATTTTTAAATCCTTTATATTCTCAAAAATTATTCCATACATTTTCCCCTTTAAAATAAGTGAGTTTATAGTCTCAATCAATGCCTTTAAACTCTCTATTTCATGTCCATAATTTAACTTTGCATATTTTGAATCATGTGTTTTCTTTAAATAGTCCAATACCTTGATTCTATTTTCCAAGTATGGATTATAGTTAGTTATAACATCAAATCTCTGTATCTCTGCTTCACTCTTATTTTTTACAGCTCTCATATAATATCCATTTATTTTTTTTGAAGGTAAATCCTTATCAGTAAATTGCTCTATTCCATTCTGACTAAAATAGATATTTCTGCGATTTTTACATGCCCAGTTAAAAAGATAATCAAAGAATTTTTTCTGCAAAAATACATCCTCTTCATTAAGTAAATAAGGAACTGTGTATTTTTTCTTTCTAGTCTTATTTTCTAAGAACGGTTTCTTTGCATTTAATCCTAAGTTATTATTTGGTAATCCAAAAGTTTTTTCATCTATAACAACATTGAAGTCAGTAGAATTATAAATATTTGGAAGTACATACCTTTCATTTTCTTTCTTGTATTCTTCTAAATCAGCATCAAAAAATATTTTTATATAGTCTTTTCCTTTTGCACTTTCCTCTTGTAGTTTCCAAAGATTTTCTTCAATCCATCCTTGAATTTTATCAATTTTATCTGTATCAGGTTTTCCTATTTTTTCTTCCAGTTCTTCATAATTCTTTTTCTTTTCACCTTTGTATTTCAAACGTGGATCCTTTAAAGTTTCATAAAAACTTTTTATACTGTTACGTAACTTTTCTTTTTTTTCAGTAAGAACATTATTTTTTACATAAAAACTCAGATAGTTATTTGAGTGAATCTGTTTTGTACTATCCATTGGTTTATTCATATCTAACAGACTGCTCAGATAATCACGTTCTGCTAAATAACTATACTCTTCTTCATTTTTAGGTTCTGTTTTTTTATCTATTACTACATGCTTATAGCTTCCATCATCTTTAACTATGAAATAGTCTCCAACTCCAAGCTTATAGTTGTCTGTAATAAGATTCTCTCCCTTTTCAAGATACTCTTTTTTAAATATCTCTATGCATTCCTGCAACATCTACCTCACCTCCTTTTATATCCATCTAGGATTCATAAAAGAAAATCCTCTAGCTGCCATGTGACCTGCACCAACACCTAAACTTAAAAATGCAAGTTTTTGTGCAGTCTCGTTTCTAGCAACATTTAGTTCTACCTTTTCCCCGAGAATACGTATATTTTTATACTTAGTTGCTATTGGACACTTGTTTCTAAAACTGATTCCAGTAAAAACTTGAATCTCCTCATCAATTTTGTCATCGTAAATTTCATTATATTTTTTGGTAAGTAGTACTCTTATCTTGTCTAAAAATTGTTCAACTGTTAAGTCCTCTCTCCAGTAAGGCTTATCACTTTTAATTATAAGCGGTGTAACAGAGATAAGTTTATCAATAAACTTATCAGGTTTTAAAACTCTTACTTCAGTTATAAGACCTTTCATCTCTTCAGTAGTGTTATCTTTCAGATTTTCTACAAAGAAATCTTTAAGCTCTTCTACAACTGTTCTAATCTGTATTGTATACACCCTTCCTTTAGGATATATACCACACTTCATGATTGGATAGAGACAGTTGTAAGAATAATTCTTATATTTTTTTTCTTCATGATACTGTTTCCATTTATCACTCTTTTTAAGAGTGGTATCAATAAAAACAGCAACCTTAGACATTACATCTCTATGATCAATATCTTTAAGAAGAAAAACCTTCAGCTCTATCTGCCACAAATTTATACTCATACTTTCCCTCCTTTTGTGTTATAATTGTAAATAATGTATTAATTTACTTCTTTATCTTAATATAAGGGTACCTCTATTTTTTATATTTGTCAATATCTTTTTAGTTTTATTTATATTGAATATATTAAAAAAAGTAAATACAAAAAGAGAATTACAATTCTCTTTTTGTGATACAGCTTCTGTAAATATTCAATTATCCTATACTTTAGTTTTATGTATATATTTAAATACCACCAATGTAAATATTATTTTTCTAAAATTTTTTTACAAAAAATTTAAAATTATAGGATTTTCAAGAATGATTATATCCTATTTTAGCTGTTATAACAATAATAATTTTATATTTCATAATTCAAACTCTTCTATATTTTTCATAAAATTACTTACTTCCACCTAGGATTCATAAAAGAAAATCCTCTTGCACCCATATGTCCAGCTCCAACTCCTAAACTTAAAAATGCAAGTTTTTGAGCTATCTCATTATCAGCAACTTCTAAAACAACCTTTTCTCCAAGAAGTTTTACCTTTTTATATCTTGTTACAATAGGAAATCTATTTCTAAACTTTATTCCTGTAAAAATAGGAACATTTTCATCTATTGTCCCGCCATATAACTCTTTATACTGATTTGTAATACTTGTACATATCTTTTTTAAAAATTGCTCTACATTCATCTCTTTACGCCAATAAGATTTTTTAGTTTTGATAACTAAAGGTGTTACTGATATTAATTTATCTATACTCTTTTTAGTTTTCATTGGTCTAACATGAGTTAGTAAACCTTTCATTTCCTCTGTTATATTATCCTTTAAGCTTTCCATAAAAAAGTCTTTTAATTCTTCCACCACTGTTCTAATCTGAACAGTATAAACTCTTCCTTTTTTATATATTCCATTTTTCATTATAGGGTACAAAGAATTGAACGAATAACCTTTATACTTCTGTTCTAAATGATAAGTACTCCATTTTTCATCATTTAAAAGAGCACTATCTATAAATGTTGCCACTTTTGTCACGACATCTCTATAGGCAATATCTTTTAGAAGAAATACTTTTAATTCTATTTGCCATAAATTAATTTTCAAATTTTCCCCTCCCTTTTTATTATATAAATCAATTTCAATTATTTATCTCTCTAATTATAGGTTACCCTTATAATCTTCATTTGTCAATTTTTATACACTTTTACTCAAGTAAAACACCTCTATATTTTTTAAATTTTACTTGTATCAGTGAATTCTTAATGCTATAATAGTTGAGTAAAAAAATAAACATTAGAAAGGTGAAATAATGAATAATAACAATACACTACCTTATAATAGAATAGGTCACGAAGAAGCAAAGCAAATGATGGATGAACATCCAGACTATATTATTTTAGATGTAAGAACTCCTCAGGAATTTAATTTAGGCCATATAGAAAATGCAATAAATCTTCCAAATGAAGAGATAGGGTATGAACCACCTGAAGAGCTATCAGATATGAATAAACCACTTCTTGTTTATTGCAGAAGTGGTCATAGAAGTCTTCATGCTGCACTTAAACTTCATTTCCTAGGTTATAAAAATATCTATGAGTTTGGTGGAATAAATACATGGCCATATAAAATAGTAAAATAAAACCACAGTTTTAGCTGTGGTTTTTATTTTCTATATATTTTTTAAATTCAAATTCAAAATCTTTATTTACAGATACTGAAAGGAGATTATCCAACTCTTCATTTTCATGAATGATTAACGGTTCTCCATAATTTTCCAAGGCATTATAGACAGTTTTAAATTTTATTCCATCAACATTTTTTATAACTACATAGCTTTCTTCAGCTACTCCCGTATTCACCACTTCTGCTATAAGCTGTGCATCAATTAAAACATCAATAACATATCGTATAATTTCATATGGAATATCATATTTTTTACTTATCTCTTTTACTGTTGCAGGAGCTGAATTGTTCATATATTTTTCAATTAACTCCTTCATGACAACAGTTGCTGCATACTCTTTTCCTCTAAAAGAGACAGTTTCTGGGTCTTTTTCAAGATGAGTATCTCTGTTTTGTAAAAAGTAGCATGAATGTGCTCCTAAAATCAAGAAAAACCACATCATACGCAACCAGAATAGAAATATAAATACAACTGAGAAACTTCCATATATTTTATTGTAAGTTGCTACCATCCCCTGTAACAAGAAGAATAGGGATTGGAATCCATAAAAAAACATTGTTATAAATATTGAAGATATAAATGCTGGAATAAAATTCACTTTAGTATTTGGAATCATCATATATAAAGCTGTAAAAAAAGTCATAAGTGTAATAAATGGTATAGCATTTATAAACATTCCAAAATATCCATCTGAATAACCTAATACTTCCATAAGTTTTGTAGTTCCGCTAGATATAACAATAAGTGTTGGAAACAAAATAATAAAAGATATATAGTCAGTTATCTGTCTCAAAAACATTCTTGTTTTCTCAACTTTCCAAATATCATTAAAGGCCTTTTCAATAATAGAAAACATGGAAATCAATGTCCAACCTAATATTAAAAAACCTAATCCAGCTAAAATACCTGTACGTGTATTTTCTATAAAATTTTGTGCAAATGTTACCAGAAGCTCAACAGATTCCTCATTTAGTGGAGAATAATCTATCATTTTCCTTAAAAAATAGTCATTTATTCCCAACCAACTTCCTAAACTGAAGAGAATTGCAAAAATTGGAACCAAGGATAAAATTGTATAAAAACATAAGGATGTAACCCATAATTTTGAGTTTGCTCTTCTATAATTCTCCAATGCTTTTTTTACAACGTTAATTATATTACTAATTTTTCCCTGAGATATCATCTCGTTGAAAAACTCCTTGACCGACTTTGTCTCCATAACATCAAACCTCACTTATTTTATTGTGCAATTTCTTTTATATCCATACTTCCTTCATCTACATCTGTTGGGTTAACTTTATTATCATCACTTTCTATAACAGTTCCTATATTTTTTTCAGGAAGAGTTTCATCTCTATACCCATTTTCAAATTTATCTTTTTCCATAACATATATACTAGAAAGTCTTGTAGGAGCTACAAAATAATCTCCCTTTCTTACAAGCTTCTGATTTCCATCAGAATCGTACACATATATTGGATTTTCATTTGTATTTAATTTCTTTAAAATTTCATTATTAAGTTGAATTGCTTTTAACTCTTTAGAACTGTCTTTTGATATGTATGTATGAGATTGTTCCAAATTTATAAGTAATCTCTCCATTAAATAGTATTCAGGAATTATCTCAGCTCCATAAGTAGTAGCTCCTAATAAAGAAAGTCCTCCTAATAACATAATCAAGTTCTTTTTCATTTTTCCCTCCAAGTATTTGAGATTATCTCTCATATTTCATTTCTTCAAGTTTTCTTATTCTATCCTCAGTTGAAGGATGTGTACTAAATAAATTAGCCATTTTACTTCCTGCAAGTGGGCTTACAATAAACATATTTTCAGTTGCTGGAGCGGCATTTGGCATAGGTATTCTTTTGCTGTACATATCCAATTTTCTAAGTGCATTTGCAAGATACTCAGGATTTCCACTTACCATTGCACCAAATCTATCAGCTTTATACTCTCTAGTTCTAGATATAGCCATTTGAACGAGCATTGCAGCTAAAGGTGCAAAGATTGCAACAGCAATAAGTCCTATAGCATTTCCTCCACGATTGTCATCATCACGTCTTCCTCCACCAAATATAGCAGTCCATTTAGCCATATTTGCAAGAAAAGAGATAGCTCCAGCCATGGTAGCAGCAACAGTACTTATTAGAATATCTCTATGAGAAACATGCCCTAATTCGTGTCCTATTACTCCTGCCAGCTCATTGTCATCTACAATATCCATAAGTCCTCTAGTTACAGCAACTGCTGCATGATGAGGATTTCTTCCTGTTGCAAAGGCATTAGGTTGTTGTTCATTAATTATATATACCTTTGGCATTGGAAGATTTGCTCTCTGTGCCAAATTAGCAACTATCTGATACAGATGGCTATTAGAATCAACTGGTTGTGCTCCATACATTGAAAGTACAATTTTATCACTCCACCAGTAAGAAACAAAGTTCATTACACCAGCAAAGATTAAGGCTATCAATGTTCCATTTTGACCACCGATTAAATTTCCAATAAACATTAATATAAATGTCATTATTGCCATTAAGAAAAAAGTTTTTAAAGTATTCACTTTAATCCCTCCTTTATTTCAAACTCATTTGTCCTATTATACCATTTTATAATAAAAATAATATACTAAAAATGTAAAAATAATTATTTTGATGATAGAAAATCGGATTTATAGAAATGCCTCTCCTCCTCATTATACTTGAAGAAAAGGCTTTTTTTAGGTATAATTATCAAAAGATATCTTGTAAGGAGCTATTTTATGAAAAAAATAAAAATTAACACTTCAACAGCTCAATATTCAATTCTTTTAGGGAAAAATATTCTTTCTCAGCTCAAAGAGTATATAGATAATTATGACAAAATAATTATCCTCTCAAATGATGAAATTGGAAAGCTGTATTTTAACAAATTTAAATCTATCTTTTCAAAGGAGCAGATTTACTATTTTACAATTCCAGAGGGAGAAGAGCATAAAAATATAGAAACAGTTATGAGTACCTATGATTTTATGATAGATAATGAATTTTCAAGGAAATCTCTTCTTATCTCTTTAGGTGGTGGAGTAGTATGTGATATTGGTGGCTTTACTGCAGCAACTTTTATGAGAGGGATAGATTTTATTCAAATTCCAACTTCCCTTCTGGCTCAAGTTGATGCAAGTATTGGTGGAAAAACAGCAGTTGACCATCCAAAAGGAAAAAATCTTATAGGTGCCTTTAAACAACCAAAGCTTGTATTAATTGATACCCAATTTTTGCCTACCCTTCCTAAGGAACAGTTTTCATCTGGAATGTCTGAAATAATAAAACATTCATTAATTATATATTCTAAAGACAAAAGCTATTTTGAATTCCTAAAAAATAACTCAGATAAAATTTCAAATTTAGATGAAAAAACTATAATTGATATGATAGAAACATCATGTAACATTAAAAAATCATTCGTTGAAGCAGACGAATTTGAAACTGGAGAGAGAGCTCTTTTAAATCTTGGACATACATATGGGCATGCCCTTGAAAAACTTTTTAACTTCAAAGGAATTACACATGGTGAAGCAGTAGCTAAAGGAACTGTATTTGAACTTTATCTTTCAAACCTTCTTAATAACATTTCTGAGAAATTTATTTGTGATGTTATTGAGCTATTCAAAAAATATAATATCAATCCATACCCTATTTTTTATAACTACACTACAATTTTAAATGGATTGAAAAAAGATAAGAAAAATAGTTATGGAGCTATTAACTTTATTCTTTTTAATTCTGATTATTCAGTGTACAAGGATAAAGTAGATGAAAAAAATATAATTTCTGTAATTGACCTATTCAAAAATAGGTCTATAAAAGGTATAATTGATATTGGAACAAATTCATGCAGACTTTTCATTGCTCAGATTTTAAAAAATAACAATGATATTACAATTGAAAAAGAGATTATAAAACTTGTAAAAATAGTAAAACTTGGTGAAGATGTCAATAAAAATCATTATCTTAAACCAGAAGCAATAAAAAGAACTTTAAAATGTCTAAAGGAGTATAAAAATATAGCTCAATTATATGGAGTTCTTTCTTTAAATGCTTTTGCCACATCTGCTACCAGAGATTCTTCAAATAGGGATGAGTTTTTAAAAGCAGTAGATAAACTTGGTATTAAAATAAAATGCATAAGTGGTGAAGCAGAAGCAACACTTAATTTTAAAGGAAACACTATTGTTTTTAATGATCCAATTCTCGTTGTTGATATTGGAGGAGGAAGTACTGAATTTACACTGGGTACAAAAGATAAAATTGATTTTATAAAAAGTTTTAATATAGGAGCTGTAAGAGCAACTGAGCTTTTCTTTAAAAATGATACCTATACACAGGAAAAAATAGATGAATGTATCAGCTGGATAAAAGATATTTTAAAACCTCTAGCTGCAATTTCAAAAGAGAAATTTAATCTAATTGGAGTAGCAGGTACAGCTACAACTCAAGTTTCTGTCCTTGAACAGATGGAAAACTATGATTCTAAAAAAGTTCATCTTTTCACACTTGATCATGAAAATATAAAAGATAATCTTTCACTTTTTTTATCAAAAGATTTAAAACACAGAAAGAAAATTATAGGTCTTGAAGAAAAAAGAGCTGATGTAATTATAGCAGGAACAATTATTTTAAAAACAATAATGGAATTATTAAATTGTAACAAAATTACTGTATCTGAATCTGACAACTTAAATGGTGCAATGATAACGGAGGAGATAGACTGTGAATAACCAAAGAATAGATGCAATTGTAGAAGCTTGTGATACTTATAATAGCACTCGTAGAAAAAGACTTGTTGCTGGTAAACTTTATGATTATTTTATGCAGGATTTCAAAGGTGAGCTTGCTGTAATTTATCAGGGAGCTACAAAAGAAGATATTAGAGAAGATATAAAAATACTGGCTGATATGATTTATTCAGCTGATAATAAGGCAAAAAGAGAGTTTTATGTTGGAGCATTAAGATACATAGTTAAATTAATGTAAATGAGGTGGAAAAATGAGTGAAAAATTACATTTAGATAGATGCTCAGTAGGTGGCTGAGCAAGTAAAATAGGACCAGAGGTCCTTTCTGAGATACTATCAGATCTTCCAAGTGTGAAAGATGAAAACCTGATAGTTGGATTTGAAAAATCTGATGACGCATCAGTTTATAAACTTACTGATGATATTGCAATGATACAAACATTGGATTTCTTTACACCTATGGTAGACGATCCATATATTTTTGGACAAATAGCTGCTGCAAATTCACTAAGTGATGTGTATGCAATGGGAGGTACTCCTAAAACAGCTATGAATATTGTTTGTTTCCCTCAAAAAATGGATATCCATATATTAGGTGAAATCTTAAAAGGTGGAGCAGAAAAAGTTGTAGAAGCTGGAGCTGTCCTAAGTGGTGGACACTCAATTCATGATCCTGAAATAAAATATGGGCTTTCTGTAACTGGTCTTGCTCATCCTGATAAGATACTTAAAAACCATGGATGTAAAGATGGTGATATACTTATATATACTAAGAAACTTGGTACTGGAGTAGTTACAACTGCATCAAAAGTTAATCTTGCCAGCAAAGAATCAATAGATGAAAGTATAAAATATATGACTATGCTCAATAAATATGCTGGGGAAATAATAACTAAATACCCTGTAACTGCATGTACAGACATTACAGGATTTGGTTTCCTAGGTCATGCATATGAAATGGCAAAAGGTTCAGAAAAAACTTTAATTTTTGAACAGGAATTTATTCCATTCATTACTGGTGCTGATCAGTATGCTAAAGATTTTATGATCACAACTGGTGGGCAACTAAATAGAAATTTCGTAGGTAGAGATATCGAATTTGAAAAAACACCTTTATGGTTACAGGAGATTCTTTTTGATCCCCAAACATCTGGAGGATTACTATTTTCAATTTCACCTGAATATCTAGGAAATCTTCTAAATGAATTTAAGTCAAAAAATGTTGACGCATTTATCGTAGGTTCTGTTGAAGAAAAACAGAATAAATATTTGATTGTGAGGTAAAACATGCAAAATCTTTTTCGTAAACTACCGAAAGTAGATATTTTAATGAAGGATAAAAGATTAAGTGAACTTGAAAAAAAACTTAATTATAACTCTTTTTATCAATTAGTAACTGATGAAATTGCTAACTTTAGAAATAAAATTAAAAATAAAGAGATTGAAGATTTCTCATTAGAAGAGATTATTGATAATATTTTAAATAATTCTAAAAAATACAACCAGCATAATTTAAAAAGAGTAATAAATGGAACTGGAGTTATTATCCATACAAATCTTGGACGTTCTATTTTAAATAAAAGGGTCTTTGAATATGTATCAGAAATAGCTACTGGTTATAACAACCTTGAGTACAAAATTTCAACTGGTATGAGAGGGAATAGAAATTCTCACGTAGAAGAGATAATTTGCAAGCTTACAGGTGCTGAATCTGCACTTGTAGTTAATAACAATGCAGCAGCAGTTGTTATATGTTTAAATGAATTTGCCAAAGGAAAAAAATCAATAGTTTCCAGAGGGGAACTTGTTGAAATTGGTGGTTCTTTTAGAATACCTGAAATTATGGAACTTTCAGGTTCTACTTTAAAAGAAGTAGGAAGTACAAATAAAACTCATTTATTTGACTATGAGAGAGCAATTGATGAAGAAACTGGTTTAATACTGAAAGTACACACATCTAATTTTAAAATAATTGGATTTACAGAGTCTGTTCCTAATCATGAAATTGCAAAATTAGGGAAAGATAATAACATCCTTACTATGGAAGATTTAGGAAGTGGAGTTCTTGTTGATTTTTCTAAATATGGTATTACAAAGGAGCCTACTGTTCAGGAAAGTATAGCCTCAGGAATCGACATTGTCACAATAAGTGGAGACAAACTTTTAGGTGGCCCTCAATGTGGTATTATTTTAGGAAGAAAAGAACTTATAGAGCGTCTTAAAAACAATCCATACTTAAGAGCTTTTAGAGTTGATAAAATGGTTCTAAGTACGCTTGAAATGACTCTACAACTTTACTTAGATGAAAGAGAAGCTATAAAAGAGATTCCAACTTTAAGGATGATTACTGAAAATGAAAAAGATGTTTATAAAAAAGCTGATGAATTATACTCAAAGCTTTCAGAGTTAAATATTAAAACAACAATTATAAAAACAAGAGCTAAAATAGGTGGGGGGTCAATGCCAGAAGAAACTGTCCCTAGCTATGCTGTTAGATTTAAAGGAAATCCACAAGTAATTGAAAAACAATTCCGTGAAGGAGATACAAATATAATTGGGCGTATTTCAGAAGATGCCTTTATAATTGATTTAAAGACAATCTTTGATGAAGATATTCCAGTTATCCTAAATAAAGCAAAAAATATAAAGGAAATCTACTAATATGAGTAATCTTATTATCGGTATGGCTGGCCACATTGACCATGGTAAAACAACACTTGTACATGCTCTTACAGGAATAGATACTGATTCTTTACCAGAAGAAAAAAAACGTGGTATGACAATTGATATTGGTTTCACCAAGCTTGAATTTCAAGATGGAAGCTCTGTTGGATTAATTGATGTACCTGGTCATGAAAAATTTATTAAAAATATGACTGCAGGTGTATCAAGTATAGATTTTGTAATTTTAGTCATTGCATGTGATGATGGAATTATGCCACAAACAGTTGAACATTTTGAAATTATAAAGCTTTTAGGAATAAAAAATGGAATAGTTGTTCTTACAAAAAGAGACCTTGTGGACGATATTCAATATGAGAAAGTATTAAAACAATGTTATAAATTTTTTCAGGGTACTTTTTTACAAGAGAATATTTTTACTGTTTCTCCTGATGATAAAGGTTCATATGAAGAGCTTAAAAATCTAATCTGGAAGAAAATCAAAGATATTAAAAATATTAAAAATTTAGATTTTCGAATGAACATAGATAGATCTTTCCAAGTTAAAGGTTTTGGAACAGTAGTAACTGGAACAATTTCCAGTGGTAAAGTCGCTATTGGTGATACTCTAACTCTATATCCACAAAATATAGAAGTGAAAGTTAAAAACATACAAAACCATGGAGTAGATGTACAAACTCTTGATTATGGACACAGATGTGCACTAAATCTCGCTAACATTGATAAAAATGAGATACAAAGAGGAAATATTCTAGCAAAAAGTGATACAATCTATTCTTCTAATAGTGCAGATGCTGTTTTTTATCTCCTGCCAGAGATAAAAAAATTAAAAAATAATAGCAGAGTAAGAGTAGATATTGGTACTTCTGAATTGATAGGCCGAATTAATTTTGCTGATAGAAATTTTCTTGTTGGTGGAGAAACAGCCTATGGAAAAATCACTATAGAGGGAAATATGTCTGGTGCTCATGGAGATATTGGAATTATAAGAAATTATTCCCCTATTACAACAATTGGTAGAATAAAAATTTTAAATATCCCAAGTAAAAATTTCAAAAAGTATGAGGCAAACTATCTTAATATGCTAAAAGAATTAGATACTGAAAAACTTGATATTCTGATAGAAAACAAGATTAAGTATTCAAATCTTATAACACAGAAAGAGATAGAAAGTTTTGCAAGAACCTCTTCCTCAAATATTATAGAAACACTTAAAAATAATAAAACTATCTATATTCTTGATAAAAGATATATTCATAAGGATAGAATAAAAGAGGTTTTTGACGAAATAGTAAAAACTCTAAACTTATTTCATGCAGAGTATTCTTTAGACCCTGGAATTGAAAAACTGGAGTTAAAAAATAAGCTTTTCTGTGATTATAGCTCAAAAGAGTTTAATGCACTAATAGAGCTTGGAATAGAAAAAGAGATTATAAAAATCAATGGAGATTTTATCTCAAGAAAAGATTTTAAAATCAGACTCAATAAAGAAGAAAAAACAATGAAAGAGATTATTTTTGGTATGTATAAAGCTGAAAAATTTAACCTTAAATCTTATGAAGAGATCTATTCAAATTATAAAGATAATGAATTATTCAATAGAATGCACAATTACATGGTAAAAAATAATTTTATTATACATACAAAGGACAACCATTTTATATTAAAAGGATATCTTAAAGAAGCTATAAAAATTATCCAGGAATACTTTGAAAATAATAGTTCTTTAACTGTTGCAAAAACCAGGGAACTCTTGAATTGTAACAGGGATAGTGCTATACTTATCTTACAAACACTTGATAGTTTAAAAATTACAAAACAGCTTAATGATATAAGGATTTTAATAAAATAGGAGGAAGAAATGATTAAAGTAGATGCTGTAGGGCAAGTTTGTCCTGTACCAATTATTATGACAAAAAATGCATTAAAAAAAATCGAAGAAGGTCAAGTTGAAGTTTCTGTTGATAACAAAATTTCTCTTGAAAATCTTGAAAAAATGTCACAAGAAATGGGTTATGCTTATGACGTTGAGAGTTCTGGAGATACTTTCAGAATAGTGATAAATAAAGTTAAAGAAACAGTAGGTTTAATGGAAGAACACGATAATACAGTAGTTGTTATAAGTTCACTGCATATGGGAAATGGAGATCCAGAATTAGGTAAAATACTTATAAAAGGATTCATCTATACCCTTTCTGAAATGGATTTTCTTCCTAAGACTATACTTCTTTACAATGAAGGAGTTAAACTTGCTGTAGAAGGTTCTGAAAGCCTTAACGACCTTCTTACACTTGAAGCTAGAGGAGTAGAAATCTTATCTTGTGGAACATGTTTAAATTTCTATGGACTAACTGATAAATTAAAAGCAGGAACAGTTACTAACATGTATACAATTGCTGAAAGACAAATGAAATCTACAAAGGTTATTAAACCATGATAAAAAACGAACAATTTTTACTTCTTGCATCTGATTCTACTCACTTTGTAATGAAACTTGAAAAAGTATTGCAAAATTCACAAATATGTTGTAGAATTATACCGTTGCCTGGTGAGATCAGTGCAGGATGTGGGTTATCAATAAAAGTTGACTTAAATGACAAAGATAAAGTTGAAAAATTACTTTTACAGGAAAATATTCAAGTAAAAAAATATCTTGTCAATAAAGTTGGCCTGAAAAAAGAAATCCAGGAAATTTAATGGAAGCGGAAGAAAACTGGTGTTTTCAGCAGTCTTCAAAACTGTAGGGCGATTTTTAATCGTTGGTAGGTTCGATTCCTACACGCTTCCGCCAAAAAATATTTTTTATTTATTAAGGATAA